>JAKBAQ010000017.1 GCA_021808985.1 Pseudomonadota bacterium | reverse complement strand
ACGATGGGGGATTGGCGATGCTGTTTGAACTGCCTGAGGCGCTGAGCGCTTATCTGGGTGAGCTGGATGGCTTCATCGCCGACAAAATCAAGCCGCTGGAGGCGGTGGATGATAATATCCGCTTCTTTGACCATCGCCGTGAATATGCACGCACCGATTTTGAAAATGGCGGGCTGCCGCGCAAGGAATGGGAGGCGCTGCTGCACAGGGCGCAACGCCTGGCGGATGCGGCCGGGCATTACCGCTATGCGCTGCCCGTGGCGTTTGGTGGGCGGGATGGCAGCAATCTCGGCATGGCGGTGATCCGTGAGTATCTGGCCGCGAAAGGGCTGGGGCTGCACAATGATCTGCAAAATGAGCATTCCATTGTCGGGAATCTGGTGCAGCCGCTGATGCTGCGCGATTTCGGCACGGCCGAGCAGCAGGCGGCCCATATTCCGCCGATGCTGGCTGGGGAATCCTACTGGAGTGCCGGGCTCACCGAGCCGGACCATGGCTCGGACGCCACGCATATGCAGACCCGCGCGGTGCGCGAGGCGCGTGGCGGCGTGCCGGGCTGGTTGATCAATGGCGCGAAAATGTGGACCACCGGGCTGCATAATGCCACCGCCTGCATGGTGTTTGCCCGCACCTCCGGCGCCGATGGCGCGGCGCGGGGCATTACCTGCTTCATCGTGCCGGCGGGGACGGCGGGGTTCACCGTGGGCGAGTATCTGTGGACCTTCAACATGCCCACCGATCATCCGCGCTGTTTCTTCAAGGATGTCTGGGTGCCGGAGCACGCCATGCTGGGAGCGCTGGATGAGGGGCTGACGGTGGCGCAGCATTTCGTGCATGAGAACCGCATCCGCCAGGCGGCGTCCTCGCTGGGGGCGGCGCAATATTGCATTGACGAGGCGGTTCGCCATGCCAATGCGCGCACGGTGTTCGGCCGGCCGCTCTCGCGCAACCAGGCGATACAATGGCCGCTGGTGGAGCTGCAGACGGAAGCCGAGATGCTGCGCCTGCTGATACGCAAGACGGCGGCGCAGATGGATATGATGCCCAAGACGGAGGTGGCGAAACATCTCTCCGACCGGGTGAGCATGTGCAACTACCGCGCCAACCGGCTGGTGTGCCAGGCCGCCGATACCGCCATGCAGGTGCATGGCGGGCTGGGTTACTCACGGCATAAGCCCTTTGAGCATATTTACCGTCATCATCGCCGCTACCGCATTACCGAGGGCACCGAGGAGATTCAGATGCGCAAGGTGGCCTTGCATTTGTTCGGCTTTGGCGTCGGCCCATAAAACTATTGATATTAGATAAAATCCGCTGTATGAGGCAAGGCAAATACCAAATGGGGGTTCGTTATGAATGAGATGTCGCAGCCCAGGCCGCGTAAAATTCCGACGTTGCAGAGCCTGAGCGCCAGCCAGCAGGCGGCCATACGCGCCATTCCGGCGCATGACGCCGCGCAGAAAGTAACCTGCGGCGCCACGCGGCCGACCGGTGATTTTACCACGCCGGAGCGGTTTCTGGCCGAGAAGGCGAAAATTTTCCGGCATTTTCCGGTGGCGGTGGCGCCTTCCGGCCAGCTGCCGGAGCCAAATTCCGTGCTGGCGCATAATGGCTATGGCGTGCCGCTGCTGCTGACGCGCGACAAGGGCGGCGTGGTGCGGGCGTTTTTGAACGTGTGCCGGCACAAGGGCTCGCTGCTGGTGGAGAGCTGCGAGACGGCGAAAATGGGGCGGGTCTCCTGCCCATACCATGCCTGGACCTTTGGGTTGAACGGCGATCTCGTGGGCGTGCCGCGCCAGGAATTGTTTGAGGGGCTGGACAAATCCACCCACGGGCTGGTGCGGCTGCCGGCGCGCGAGGCTGGCGGGATCATCTGGGTGAAGCTGGATAAGACCGCCGACGATGATTTCTCGCACGTCACCGACGAGCTGGTGAGTGATCTCGACGCGCTTGGTTTCCCGTCGGCGTATGTTTACGGCAAGCGCACCTTCCCCATCCAGGCCAACTGGAAATTGGTGCTGGAGCCGTTTCTGGAGGGCTACCATGTGCAGCGTTTGCATGCGCAGTCCATTGGCCAGCTCTTTGCCGATGTGCCCTCCGTGCACAGCCGGCTGGGGCTGCATATGCGCCAGATTTCGGGCAAGGCGCAGTTTGAGCCCACGATGCTGGATGTGCCGGGCGAGAATATCCACAAGACGGTGACGCATGCCTATCTGCTGTTTCCCAATACGGTCATCGTCACCAGCCCGTATTATATCAGCCTGATGATCGTCATGCCGGTGAGCGAGCGGGAATCGGTGGTGGATTATTACATGCTGACGCAGAGCGCGCCGGATAATCCGAAGGCGGAGGAGCTTTATTCCAAATCCTACCAGATCATCCAGGGGGTGTTCGGCAATGAGGATTTCCGCGCGGCGGCGATTTCGCAGACGGGGCTGGAATCCGGCGCGATCGACGAACTGACCTATTGCGGGCTGGAGATCGCCATTCCCGAATTCTACAAATCTCTGGAATCGCTCCTGTAGGGCATCGGCGGGGGCTGGCGCGCTGTGTTCGTAAAAAGTATTAATTGATTAATTAATATATTGCGAACCGGGGAGATTGGTGTTTTATCCTGACGGGGAAACACCAGCAGCCAGTTGCCTGGCGCATGAACGAGGAGCTTGAGACGATGGCCGACGCCTATATCATCGATGCCTGCCGTACCCCGCGCGGGATTGGCAAAATTGGCAAGGGGGCGCTGGCCGGGCTGCATCCGCAGCGGCTGGGGGCGGCGGTGCTGAAGGCGATTGCCGAGCGCAACGGCGTGCATACCGCGGATGTGGATGATGTGATCTGGGGCACCTCGGCCCAGGTGGACAAGCAGGGAGCGGATCTGGGCCGCATGGCGGCGCTGGATGCCGGGTTTGACCAACGCTCAAGCGGGGTGACGCTGGACCGGTTCTGCGGCTCCGGCATTACCAGCGTGAATATGGCGGCGGCGAGCATCATGGCGGGGATGGAGGATCTGGTCGTCGCCGGAGGGACGGAGATGATGTCCTTCACCGGGGCGCTGCCTTTCACCGGGTTGCCGATGATGGACAAGGGCAATCTGCATCTGCGCGCCCAGGTGCCGCAATCGCACCAGGGCGTGTGCGCCGATGCCATCGCCGCGATGGAGGGGATTACCCGCGCGGATGTGGACGCGCTGGCGCTGGAGAGCCAGCGCCGGGCCGGGGTGGCGCTGACGGAAGGGCGGTTCGTGAAGAGCCTGATTCCGGTTTTTGATGATGAGGGAAATTTGTTGCTGGACCGGGAAGAATTTCCGCGCCCGCAGACCACGCCGGAGGGGCTGGCGGGGCTCAAACCCTCGTTCGGGGCGCTGGCGGACGCGCCGGTGGATGAGAGCGGGGCAACCTACCGGCAGCTTATCCAGCGCAAATATCCGGGGCTGGCGTTCGAGGCGATCCACCATGCCGGGAATTCCTCGGGCGTGGTGGATGGCGCGGCGGCGCTGCTGCTGGCCTCCGGCGCCTATGCGGCGAAACAGGGGCTGAAGCCGCGCGCCCGGGTGGTGGCCTATGCGAACATGGGGGATTGC
Source organism: Pseudomonadota bacterium (assembly GCA_021808985.1). Taxonomy (GTDB): domain Bacteria; phylum Pseudomonadota; class Alphaproteobacteria; order Acetobacterales; family Acetobacteraceae; genus Acidocella. The sequence goes on along the minus strand of JAKBAQ010000017.1, from coordinate 19,190 downwards.
CCGGTGCTGATGCTGAACGGCCCCGTGCCGGCGGCGCGCAAGGTGCTGGCCAAGGCCGGGCTTGGCGCCGAGGATATCGATCTGTGGGAGATCAACGAGGCGTTTGCCGTGGTGGCTGAGAAATTTCAGCGCGATCTGAAGCTGGACCGTGACAAGGTGAACGTGAATGGCGGAGCCATCGCGCTCGGCCACCCGATTGGCTGCACCGGCGCCATTTTGATCGGCACGCTGCTGGATGAGCTGGAGCGGCGCGATTTGAAGCGCGGCCTGGTGACCATGTGCGCGGCGGGCGGCATGGCGCCCGCCATTATCATCGAGCGTGTTTAAGAGACTGTTTTAAACGTTTTCTCTTATAAGAATTTAAAATCATTAAAAATTTTTGCGGGGTTTGGGGAGCTTTTTATAAAAAGCTCCCCAAGAATCTGGCCCTTTTTTGTAAAAAAGGGCCAGACCCCAAAAAACTTTTGAAAATATCCTTAATGCTTTTGAAGAGACCTTTAAAACAATTGCTAAACTGGCGCTGTTATGAGGCCGCCGCCAGCGTGGCGGCCAGGGCCGGCAGGTCAGCCAGGCTGCGCAGCACATCGTTGAAGTGCGTGCAGCCGCGAGTGCCGGGCAGGGTTTCCAGCACGCTGGCGCGGAAACCGGTAAGTTTCTGGCCGAGCATGGCGCCGGCCAGCGGCACCGCGGCGGGACATTCCGGATAAGGCAGGATGCGCGGATCGGCGTTGAGCGAGAGCAGCTCAAAGGTTTGCGCGTCGGCGGTGGCGGTGGCCAGATATTCATGCACGGCGGCGCGCCCGCCCTGCGGGGTGGTTGCGCTGTCCTGAAAATGCAGGTTGGCGTGCAGCACGCCCGCCTCGCGCCAGATATCGAGACGGCGGAGCCGCCGCACGGCGGTGCCTTCCTGCGCGATCATCTCATGCCAGGCGAGCGGATCTTCGGGGTTGGTGATATCGGGAATGGGCGTGGCGTTGTGGGCGAGGGGATCGTTATTGCCGTGTGCGTCGAGGCTGCTGGCGCCGGGGGCGAAGCCGACGCACACGCCCTGCATGCTGCCGTTGCGGCCGGCGGTGAAGACGGCGCGGCGCATCCAGTCAGGGTCCCACAACGACCAGGCCCAGGGGGCGACGAGCGAGGCGCCGCAGAAATCATCAAGCAGCTGGTAGAGCGGGGTGCCGGCTTTTTTGTGGTGAGGAATGGCGGCGCCGATGCGCAGGCGCAGGTTGGCTCCGGCCCGCTCGCCAACCAGCCTGTGCAGCGCGGCGATATCAGGCGCGGTGGCGATGGTGAGAATTTCGCGCCGGGGAGAGGTGAGAATCTCGAACCTGCCTTCATCGGCGACGCGGGTTGCGCCGTCAGCCTGGGTGATGAGGTCGCGGGCTTCGCCGGTCATGAGCTTGGGCTGGCCCGGGCCCTGGGGCCAGACGGCGCTGATGCTGGTGGTGCGGCGGATGGAGCCGGGGCGGCGGGCGAAATGCGGGTTGGCCGGGGTGTTGGGGCCGGTGAGAGGCGATATCATGCCGCTATTTTGGCGTTGGTTGGTTGATAATTCAATGGGTGGTTAAATTAAAAGCCCGCATCGGAGACAAGCGGGGGATTGGTTCCTCAAGAAGAAACAAATCCAGCGAGACGCGCGCGGATGATTTCGCGCGCCTCGCGGATGATTCGCGTTATGAGTTGATCAACCGTCGGGAGGTCATGGATCAGCCCCTGCACCTGGCCGGCCCAGATGAGGCCGGCGTCGAGATTGCCGGTCTCCAGCGCCTCGCGCCCCTTAACGCCGCGAACCAGCGCTGCGATGTCACCAAATCCGGTTTCAGGGCGGGACAGAATGGCCACCACCTCGTCCGAGACGGTGGTTTTGGCCACGCGCCCGGTGTTGCGCAGCTTGCGGAAGATCAGGTTCGTGGCGCGTTCGTCATTATGCACGAGCAATTGCTTGACGTTGTCATGAATCGGCGCTTCGGCGGTGGCGCAGAAGCGCGTGCCCATGTTGATGCCCTCCGCGCCCAGCGCCAAAGCCGCGACCAGGCCGCGGCCATCGGCAAACCCACCTGACGCAACCAGGGGAATTTTCACCTTGTCGGCCGCCGCCGGGATCAGGATGAGGCCGGGGATGTCATCTTCACCCGGATGGCCCGCGCATTCGAAACCGTCAATGGAAATGGCGTCCACGCCAAGCCGCTCGGCGGCCAGCGCATGGCGCACGGACGTGCATTTATGCACGACCTTGATGCCATGCTCCTTGAAAATTTCCAGATGCTCCTTGGGGCTTTGCCCGGCTGTCTCGACGATTTTGACGCCGCCCTCGATGATGGCCTGGCGATAGGCGGCATAAGGGGGCGGGTTGAGGGAGGGGAGGATGGTTAAATTCACGCCAAAGGGCTTGGTGGTCATGGCGCGGCAACGGTCGATCTCGCGGCGAAGGTCATCGGGGGTGGGCTGGGTGAGCGCGGTGAGAATGCCAAGCCCGCCCGCGTTCGATACAGCGGCGGCCAATTCCGCGCGCCCGACCCACATCATGCCGCCCTGGATGATGGGATAGTCAATGCCGAGCAAGGCGGTGAGTCTGGTCTTGAACTGCACGGGGGCGTTTCCTTTGTTCGAGGCGGGATAATCAGAAAAGGTGAGAGCGCGCCCGTTGCGCAAGGCGCGGCGTTGGACGCGTCAGATGCGTTCGAGCGCGAGGGCGAGCCCCTGGCCGACCCCGATGCACATGGTGACAAGGGCGCGTTTGCCGCCGCGCGCTTCCAGCCCGTGTACGGCGGTGAGGGCGAGCCGCGCGCCCGAGGCGCCGAGCGGATGGCCGAGCGCGATGGCGCCGCCATGCGGGTTGAGGTGAGGGGCTGCGGGGTCGATGCCGAGTTCGCGCGCCGAGGCGATGACCTGTGCGGCAAAGGCCTCGTTCAGCTCGATGAGATCGAACGCCGCGATGGCAAGGCCGGTGCGCGCGAGCAGCTTGCGCGTGGCGGGCACGGGGCCGATGCCCATGAGATCAGGCTCGACCCCGGCACACGCCGCGCCCAGCACCCGCGCGCGCGGCGTGAGCCCATGGGCTTTGACCGCCGCCTCGGAGGCGATGATGAGCGCCGCCGCGCCATCATTGACACCAGAGGCATTGCCCGCCGTGACCGTGCCGCCGGCCCGCACCACGGGTTTCAGCGCCGCCAGGGCTTCAAGATTCGTATCCGGGCGCGGGTGTTCATCCAGGGTCACCACCACATCGCCCTTGCGGCCCGCAACGGCCACCGGTACGATTTCCCGTGCGAAATAGGCGCCCGATGCAGCCGCGCGGGCCTGGCTGCGCAGGGCGTATGCGTCCTGCTCCGCACGGCTCACGCCATAGCGTGCGGCCACGTTTTCGGCGGTTTCGGGCATCGAGGCGGTGCCGTGGAGCGACTTCATGCGCTTGTTCACCAGGCGCCAGCCGATCACCGTATCCTCGATCTGCTGGGTGCGGGAGAAGGCGGCCTCCGCCTTGGCCAGCACATAGGGCGCGCGGCTCATGCTCTCCACCCCGCCGGCGATGATGAGATCAGCCTGTCCGGCATTGATGCTGCGCGCGGCCATAGCCACCGCCTCGGCGCCGGAAGCGCACAGGCGGTTGACCGTGACGCCCGGCACGCTCACCGGCAGCCCGGCCAGCAGCAGCGCCATGCGCGCGACGTTGCGGTTATCCTCACCCGCCTGGTTGGCGCACCCCAGCACCACCTCATCAATGGCCGCGGGGTCTAGGCCGGGGTTGCGCGCGAGCAGGGCGGCCAGGGGAATGGCCGCCAGATCATCAGCGCGTACGGTGCTGAGAGCGCCGCCAAACCGGCCGATGGGGGTGCGCAGCGCATCGCAGATATAGGCGTGTGTCATATCGTCACCTCGAAGGGAGTTGCGGTTTTGGCGCGTATCTCATCGAGGCTCACGCCCGGCGCGTGCTCTATCAGGGTCAGCCCGCCATTTTGTTTGTCGCAGGAGAACACGGCAAGATCGGTGATGATGAGATCGACCACCCGCTCACCGGTGAGCGGCAGGGTGCAGGTGGAGAGGATTTTGGCCGTGCCGTCTCGCGCCGCATGTTCCATGATGACGACCACGCGCCGCACGCCGGCCACCAGATCCATGGCGCCGCCCATGCCTTTCAGCATTTTGCCGGGGATGGTCCAGTTGGCGATGTCGCCATTGCGCGACACTTGCATGGCGCCCAGGATCGCCATGTCGACATGGCCGCCGCGGATCATGGCGAAACTCTCAGCGGAGGAGAAGAAGCTTGATGTGGGCAGCGCCGTCACGGTCTCCTTGCCCGCGTTGATGAGGTCGGGATCGACCTCGGCGCGGGAAGGGTAGGGGCCGATGCCCAGCATGCCGTTCTCGCTTTGCAACGTGACCTCGAGCCCAGGCGGAATGTGATTGGCGACCAGCGTGGGAATGCCGATGCCCAGATTCACGTAATAGCCGTCGCGCAGTTCACGCGCGGCGCGGGCGGCCATCTGGTTGCGGCTCCAGCCCATCACGCATCCTCCCGCAGGGTGAGTTTTTCGATACGTTTTTCGTTGACGGTGCTTTTGACGATGCGATCAACATAGATGCCAGGGGTGTGGACCTCGTCGGGGTCGAACGCGCCGGCGGGGACGATCTCCTCCACCTCGGCGATGGTGACTTTGGCCGCCGTTGCCATGACCGGGTTAAAGTTGCGCGCGGTCTTTCGGTATACGAGGTTGCCCGCCGGATCGGCCCGCCAGGCTTTGATGATGGCGAGGTCGGCGCGCAGCCAGGTCTCGCGGATGTAGCGCTGGCCTTCGAACATTTCCGCGGGCTTGCCTTCGGCCACGACCGTGCCGACGCCGGTGCGCGTATAGAAGGCCGGAATGCCAGCACCGCCCGCGCGGATGCGTTCAGCCAGCGTGCCCTGGGGGTTGAGCTCCAGCTCCAGCTGGCCTGAGAGGTAAAGCTGCTCGAAGAGCTTGTTCTCGCCGATATAGGAGGAGATCATTTTCCTGATCTGGCCGTTATGCAGCAGCATCCACAGCCCGAAGCCCTCAGCCCCGCAATTGTTGGAAATGACCGTGAGATCGCGCACGCCAGCATCACGGATGGCCGGAATCAGGCTCTCGGGATTTCCGGAAAGGCCGAAGCCGCCTGACATGATCACCATGCCATCAGCCAGCACCCCTTCCAGAGAAGCGGCCGGCGTTGGGTAGAGTTTTTGCATTTTCCTCTTGACGTCCGGGTTAAAATAACCGAATATCGGTTACTTTGTGTCGTTAATCGGAGAATTTCACCGATGAATGGTGAAGTCAAGCAGAATCTCGAAAGTGCTGACCCGCGCTTCATGGCCTCGCTTGCCCGCGGGCTGGACGTGCTGAGCAGCTTTGAAGACCACGGCACACTGACCATTTCACAACTGACCAAGCTGTGCGGCCTGTCGCGCTCGGCGGTGGCGCGCTGTTTGTTCACGCTTGAGCGGCTTGGCTATGTCAGCGCCGAGGGCACGCATTACAGCCTCACTCCCGCCGTGTTGCCTCTGGCCCGCGCCTTTGCGCTGGCTAGCCCGCTGGCCAAAGCCGGGCAGGTGGTTGTGGACGCGCTGCGCGACCGGCTGGGGGAATCGAGCTCGCTCGCCATGTTCGACCCGAGGCGCGGCCATGCCTGCGTGGTTTATGTGCACCGGGCGGAGACCGCGCGCATCATATCGGTGCCGCTGTTCGTGGGCAGCGCGCTGCCCAGCTATTGCACCTCCAATGGGCGCGTGCTGCTTTCCATGCTCGGCGATGATGAGCTTGCCGCTTATCTGGCGCGGGCGCCTTTTGCGGCCCGAACGGGCAAGACACTCACCGGCGCCGCGGCCTTGGCTGGGGAAATCGCCAAAGTGCGCGACCAGGGTTTTGCCCTGACCGATGGCGAACTGGAAGCTGGCCTGCGCTCAATTGCCGTGCCGGTGCCAAGCCGAGGGCAGCCCGCCGCGCTCAATCTGGCCACGCAATCAGCCCATCGCAGCCTCGGCTGGCTGATGGATACGGCTCTCCCCGAGCTTCAGGCCGCTGCAGCGCATCTCACGAGAATCGCCGGCGGTTAAAAAAAACCAAGCGGGATAATGCCGGCTCCGGCAAGGGGCCTTGAGGGCGCTATTGGCCGCTGACGCCGGCGCCGAGACGGGCTTTGGCCTGCTTTCATTAATCATCTGGCGCTGGGGATGTTGACATATCGACAAAAATCGCACTAAATGTTCAAAAAACGACCAATTGATTGATTATCGCACAAATTAATGGTGAAAATGGCGTGAACAAACGGGTGTCGGTTTATGGCTGATGTGAGGCTGGGGGCTCTGCATTGTGAGGAGATCTCTCCCGCGCGCGTTGGCGGCTGACCGGCGTGAGGGGCTTTTAATCGTTCCGGATACAACAAGAATTCCGGCGCGTGAAAATTCAAACGGATAACCAAAGGGAGGCGGATTGATGAAGGCCAAGAAGGCGGAAGGAAAATTGAATACGCGCAACAAGGCGGCACCGGCCATGAAATATGCCGGGCTGGTTTCTGTTTGCGCGACCGGGGCGTTTCTCACGGGGCTGCCCGTCAGGGCTGTGGCGCTTAATCTCTATAACGGCACCCAGTATGGGAATAACGTGGAGATCAACCTGACGACGACCGTGTCTTACACGGGGATGTATCGGGTCAACAGCCCGTCGGCTATTTTGACCGGCCCGGCCAATGCCAATGGCAGCGAGGGCGATATAAACTTCCGTCACGGTGTTGTGGGGAATCTGTTCGAGGCCGTGCCCGTGCTCGATGTGAAGGACGGTGATTACGGCGCGCATGTGAGCGGGCAGATTTATCTGAATACGGTGTATCTGGGGACGAACCAGAACAACCAGCCGGGCACGCTGAATGCCCTTTATGTTGGCAAATCAACTGACTTTACGTCGGCGACGCGCAATGTGGATGGCGAGAACGCGCAGTTGCTTGATGCGTTTGTTTATGCGCAGCACCAGTTCGCCGGTGACCAGACCGTGCAGCTGAAAGTGGGCCGCCAGGTTCTGTTCTGGGGCCAGAGCCTGTATTTCCCCACCGATGGCATTTCCGGCGGTCAGGCGCCCATCAATGTGGTGGCCGCGCAAAACCTGATCAACCCGCAGGCGCAGCAGGTTTTCATGCCGGTTGGGCAGGCGGTGCTCACCTACAACCCGCGGCCTGATGTCACCCTCCAGGGCTATTACCAGTTCGAGTGGGAGCATGATTATCTGCAGGGCGCGGGCGCGTATTTCAATGGTAACGACTTCCTCGACAAAGGCGGGCAGAGCCTTATCGTGGGCAACGTCCCTGGTGTCGGCAACGAATATTTCCTGCGCTCGAAGGATATTTCCCCCGGGCATCAGAATGGCCAGTTCGGCCTCTCCGTTCAGTTCGAGGTGTCGAACTGGGATTTTGGTTTGTTCGGAGAGCGTTTTGATGCAAAAACGCCGGAAGTCTATGCCTATCCGGGAGCTGGCGGCGTGGCCGCGATCAGCACGCCGGTGGCCGCCGGCCTGGCGGTTGGGCGCTACGCGCTCGTCTATCCGCGTGACATCTGGCTGGAAGGCGGCAGCTTTTCGACCAACATCGGCGCCGCCAACGTCGCTGGCGAAGTTTCCGCCCGCGAGAACCAGCCCTTGGCGACCGGCCTGAATGTGCCGGCAGCCTCAAACAACACCAATGGTAACCCCGCTTATCCGGTCGGCACCACGCTCGACATGCAATTATCGACGATCTATGTCACGCCGGCACTGTCGTTTGATCCGGGGGGCGCGACGGTCACGGGTGAAGTCGTGGTCAACCATGTGCTGGGCGGGATAAAGAACAAGGCCGCGCTCTCGCCGGGGCTGCAGGGGACGGCGGCGGCATTCGACCTGGGCATTGCGCCAACTTATTACAATATCGTTTCTAATCTGGATGTCACCATACCGGTCAGCATCACTTATGACTTCCTGGGCCGCTCGGAGATGGATACATCCATCTATCATGGCAATGGCGTGTTCGATGTCGGGGTCACCGGCACTTACCGCCATACCTGGATCGCCTCGCTGAGCTACCAGGATTATCTGGGCAAACCGAACACCACTTACAACCAGATCGCTGACCGGGGCTTCGTGTCGCTCAACCTCCAGCACACATTCTAAGGCAAAAAGGAAAAAACCATGAAAAGACGTAACCTTGGTTTGTTGGCGAGTGCGAGCCTGCTGGCCCTGAAGGCGGGGCGCGCCAAAGCCGATGTCGCCGCGGGCGCCGCGCCGCTTGGCGCCGGCCTGACGCCAACGGGGGCTGAAGCCGCCGGCAATGCCGATGGCAGCATTCCAGCCTGGACCGGCGGCATAACCGCCCCGCCCGCCGGCTGGCAACCCGGCCAGGCCATGCCTGATATGTTTGCCGGTGAGCAACCGGTTTTGGTTATCGATTCGAGCAACGCCGCCCAGTATGCGGACAAGTTGAGCGAAGGCGTGGCCGCGATGATTCAGAAATACGGATTTTCGCTGAAAGTCTATCCCACCCACCGTACCGCTGCGGCGCCGCAATGGGTTTATGACAACATAAAAACCAACGCCACCAGTGCCCAGCTTGAGGCGGCGGGCGGGCGGTTCGGGTTCCATAACGCATATGGCGGCATTCCGTTCCCGGTGCCTGATCAGACTGATCCGCTCGTTGCCGGAGCGCAGATCGTCTGGAATCACAATGCCCGCTGGTCTGGTTATGCGATGACCGAGTCACCGCAGGGGTGGGTTGTCAATGGCGGGTCGCTGGTGCTCTCCTACCAGGCCAACGGCAAGTATGACTGGCCCTATTACCGCCAGTCAGGCAACCTCTCCACCTTTGATGGCGCGCTGAATCGGCAATATATTCAAGATACCGGGCCGGCCAATCTGGTTGGCACGCTTGACGTTGTGCTGCGCATGGCCGACCCGTACCGCCAGCCAGATGCCGCGTGGAGCGTGCTGGCCGGGCAGGGCCGCGTGCGCCGCGCGCCGGAGATCGAGTTCGACACGCCTTCATCGCAGGCGGATGGCATCGCCAATTATGACGAGTATTACGGCTTCAATGGCTCGCTGATAAAATATGATTGGAAGCTGATCGGCAAAAAGGAGATGTACATTCCGTACAACAATAACGGCATGTACCTGCTGGCGCCGCAGAAAGTGCATCTGCCGCGCTTTCTTGATCCTGATGTGGTGCGCTGGGAACTGCACCGCGTGTGGGTGGTGGAGGCGACGCTGCATCCAGGCGAGCGCAACGTGCTTGCCAAGCGGCGCTTTTATGTTGACGAAGATACCTGGATGGCTGGCCTGGTGGATGCCTGGGATGCCAACAACAATCTCTACAAGGTGAACCATGTCTACAATTATCTGCGGCCGGATCTGCCGGGCGTCGTGTATGGCAACAATGCCGTTTATAATCTGCAGACGGACAATTACGCCACCATCAACGGCGTGTGGAATGAGGCGCAGAGCCCATCCGTGAGGTTCTATCCGTCGCTGCCTGATTCGGATTTTGACCCCGAGCAGATGGCCGCGGCCTCGCAATATTGACGATTGACACGGCATTCATCGTGAAGTCTTGACGATGATCACGCGGATGGAGGAAGACGCTGGCGCCTTCCGCCATCCGCGGCATCTTTTCAGCTCTGGTTGTGTTGAGAAAGCGCAATCAGCAAAACATCTGGCGTGAGTTACGGATTTGACCAGCTTTTTTCCATCTCGAACTTTTGCGCGGCGTGCCGTGCTGGCCCGCATGGTGGCGGTGGGCGGGAGCGCATTGCTGCCGCTGGGCGCCAAGGCGCAAACTGCAGCCGCCATCGGCTTCCGGCCAACGCCGGCCATTGCGGTGAAGGCGCCAGCGCAGGCATTTCTCGTGGCCATGGCGTGGGCGGGCAGGCGGCTGGTCGCGGCGGGCGAGGAAGGGATCATCATCATCTCTGATGATGATGGCGCAAGCTGGACGCAGGCCCAGGTGCCGGTATCGGACACGTTGACCACGGTCATCTTCCAGGACGAGGCAAAAGGCTGGGCGGCGGGGCATTCCGGTGTTATTCTGGGCACACGGGATGGCGGCAAATCCTGGTATCTGGCGCTTGATGGCCTGCAGGTGAACCAGCTGATGCTGGCCGCGGCGGCCGCGCCGCAGAATGTCGGCTTCGCGTCCGCGGCGCTGGCCCTGGCCGCGCCGCGCGCGCGGATTTTTGATGCCGCCGGCGCGGACAAGCCGTTTCTTGATCTGCTCCTGCTGCCAAACGGTGAGCTTTTCGCCATGGGCGCCTACCGCATGATGGTGCTGAGCCAGGATGGCGGGCGCAGTTGGGTGGATTGGAGTTTGCATGTTTCCGACCATCTGAGCGATGATCTCTACGCCAGCGCGGTGAGCGGCGGTACGATCTATCTCGCGGGCAGCGCCGGCAAGGTGTTTTCCTCAACCGATGGCGCCGCCAGTTTCAACCCGCTGCCCTTCCCGCAGGCGGTCAGCATCTTTGGCCTTCTGGCGCCGGTGCCGAACCTGCTCATCGCCTTTGGTGTCGCGGGCAACTGCTTCCGCTCAACCGATGGCGGCCAGAGCTGGGCGCAGATTGCGCTGGGCACGCAGGATAATCTCACATGCGGCCTCATGATGGGGCCGGATTTGTTAATCGCGAGCGAATCCGGGCAGATTTTCAGAAGCCAGGATGGCGGACAAACTTTCGCTCCCCTGTCGGGCGTGCCGCCAATGCCCATATTCAGCATGGTTCAGGCGGCGGATGGCGGGCTGATTCTCGCGGGTGACACGGGCATCGGCCGCGTGCCGGCGCGGGCCATGACCCGCCAGTCTTGAAAGATGTTAGGATGCATATGAGCTCGCAACCACCCGCCCGCAGCGAAGCGCAGGACGTGCCCTTCGACTATAAATCCGGCTCGCGCGTTGAGCGTTTGCTGTTCAACAACCGGCCCGTGATCCTGCTGCTATGCGCGGTCATGACATTGTTCCTGGGCTTTCAGGCGCTGCATGTTAAGGTGAATGCCAGCTTCACCAAGATGATTCCGGTTCATCAGCCGCTGATTGTCAATTTCCTCAAGCATTATGATGAATTGCAGTCACGGGTTAATGCCGTGCGCATTGTCGTGCAGGCTGATCATGGCACGATCATAAACGCCGGTTATCTCAAAACGCTCGAGCAGATCAACGACAAGGTCTATCTGCTGCCCAATGTCAACCGCGCTTTCATGACCTCGCTCTGGACGCCATCGACCCGTTGGACAGCGGTGACGGCCGATGGCATTGCGAGCGGGCCGGTTATTGGCCAGAGCTATGACGGCAGCGCGAAGCAGTTGCAGGTTGTCGCCGCGAACATAGCCCGCACCGGGCGCATCGGCTCACTGGTGAGCAACGACTTTACCTCCAGCACCATCTATGTGCCGCTGCTTGAGTTTGATGGCCTGACGGGGAAACCCATAAGCTACGGGGCCCTGGCCAGTGAGCTGAACGGGCTGCGCGCGGAATACGCGAAGCAGGGGGTTACGCTGCACATCATCGGCTTTGCGATGGTGGTGGGCGATATGATCAACGCCATGGGGCGCACGCTGTCGTTTTTCGGCGTTTCCGTGTTCATTGCCCTGGTCGTTCTCTTCTGGTTCACGCGCTGTGTGCGCAGCACGCTTCTGGTTGTCACGGCTTCGCTAACCGCGGTTGTCTGGCAGGTTGGTGTGGTGGTGCTGCTGGGATACCAGCTGACCCCCTATTCCATCCTGGTGCCGTTTCTGGTGTTCGCCATTGGCATGAGCCACGGCGCGCAGAAAATGAACGGCGTGATGCAGGATATCGGCCGTGGGGCGGACCCGCTCGTCGCCGCGCGCTATACGTTCCGGCGTCTGTTTCTGGCGGGGTTCGCGGCGCTTATCTGCGATGCCTCGAGCTTTGCCGTGCTGGCGGCGATTCGGATCGAGGCCATTCAGGAACTCGCGATCATTGCGAGCATTGGCGTCGCCATTTTGGTGTTCACCAATCTCATCATGCTGCCGATGATGCTGAGCTATACGGGCGTGAGCGCGCGCGCTGCCGTGCGCAGCCTGCGCAACGAGCAGCTTGGCGAGGGGCAGCGCGCTGCCCATCCGGTCTGGACATTCCTGGATCAGTTCACGGTCGATAAGCGTTACGCGTTTGGCGCGATCGCGGTTGCCTTCATGCTGGGGGCGGCCGGGCTTTATGCTGGGCGCAATGTGCAGGTCGGAGACCTAGACAAGGGAGCGCCGGAATTGCGGCAAAGCTCGCAATACAATCAGGACAATGCCTATATCAACAACCATTACTCGGTTGGCGATGACACGATGATCGTGATGATGGACACGCCCGCCAATGGCTGCCTGTCTTACCGCGCGCTCTCCGTGCTGAAGAAATTGGGCTGGAAGCTGCAGCAACTCCCGCAGGTGCAGTCGGTCTCATCCTTGGGCTCGTTCGCGGCCGAGCTTGTGATGATGATGAATGAGGACTCGCCGAAATGGTACGATTTGGTGCGCAACCAGCCGTTCCTCAACAATTTACAGCTCTATATCCCACCCGGCTATACGAATTTCGCCTGCTCTTTCGACCCCATGTATGTGTCGCTGCGCGATCATAAAGCCGCGACGCTGACCACGGTGCTCAATGCCGCGCAGAGCTTCATCAACCAGCCGGGCAACCAGTCATCCGCTTTCAAGATCACCCTCGCGGGCGGCAATGCCGGCATTGCCGCGGCCACCAACATCGTCATCGCCCGGGCCAATACGGTGATGCTGCTGCTGGTCTATGCGACGGTGATCACTTTCTGCTTCATCGTGTTCCGCTCCTGGCGTGCGGTGCTGTGCGCGGTCATCCCGCTGGCGCTCACGTCAATTCTGGCGCAGGCGCTCATGGCCTGGCTTGGCATTGGCATAACGGTTGGCACCTTGCCGGTGGTGGCGCTGGGTGTCGGCATCGGCGTTGATTACGCGCTATACGTGCTGGCCATTGTCATCAAATATCTGCGCCAGGGCAAATCCCTCTCCGAGGCCTATTACCGCACGTTGCTCTTTACCGGACGCGTGGTGTTGCTCACGGGTTTCACGCTGGCGGCTGGTGTCATCACCTGGGTGGTCGCGCCCATCAAATTCCAGGCCGACATGGGGCTGTTGCTTTCCTTCATGTTCATGTGGAACATGCTGGGCGCCATGTTGCTCCTGCCGGCTCTTGCCTATTTTCTCATGCCGCCCGCGGTGTTTGCCGCGCGGCCCGCGGCGCCCTGATCCGGCCCGGCCGCACGGCGCCGATTGCTGGTTTTTTGAACAAAGGAAAATTTATGTCGAAGCTTGTGGTTATTAAGCGTGATGGCACCGAGGAGGTTGTGGAGGGGGTGCACGGCCATTCGGTCATGGAAGCCATCCGGGACGGCAGCATAGATGAGATCATTGCCCTGTGCGGCGGCTGCTGTTCGTGCGCCACCTGCCATGTCTATATCGATCCCGCCTTTGCTGACAGGCTGCCGGCCATGGGCGAGGCGGAGAACGACCTGCTGGAGGCGAGCTCCGAGCGCCGGGAAACGTCGCGCCTGTCGTGCCAGATCAGCTTCACGGACGCGCTGGATGGCTTGCGCGTCACCATCGCGCCCGAGGATTGAGCGGCGCCTTGCCTCATTTCGCGGGGATGCGGAAAATGCCGTTTCCCCGCAGCACGGGCGTCTCGCCATCATAGATGACGGCCTGAACAAACCCGGTGGTCCGGCTTTTGCGCAGCACTGAGACCCGGCTTTCAAGCCATGCGCCAAGCGGCGCCGCCGCCAGATAGTCCAGGCTCATGCTCATCGTCAGCAACTGCCCTTGGGGTTTGCCCATGTCATATTGCAGGCCGCGCGCCAGCACGATGTCCATGAAGGTGGCGAGCATGCCGCCATGGCATATATGCAGCGGATTGCAGTGTTTTTCCTCCACCCTCAGGCCAAAGCGGGCCGGCTCCGCGGCATCGAGCGCGGCAAGACGGATGAACATGGGGCCATTGTTCAGCGCGAACGGACCTGAGAATTCGAGCATGGTCCAGCTTTCGTCCGGAGGCGTGGCGGCGGGGTGGGGGGTGTGCAAGCTGTTGCTCCTGTGGCCAAGCATGGCGTTTATGGCGGCTTCGGGCCGTGGGTGAAACATGTGGCGGCGTGCTGTTCCGCTTCAATCCCCGGCGCCAGGGCGGCCTTGTCCGTCTCATGCATCAATGCGAGCAAGCTGGCCATTGCCGCCTCATCTGTGCGGGCGATGCGGCTGCCCAGCTCAAGGCACCGGGTCAGCAGCGCTTCAGGTGGCACAATTTCGGCTGCCAATCCCCAATCGGCTGCTCTTGCCGCGTCAATCGGTTCGCTGGTCAGCAGCATCCGCCGGGCGCGCTGGGCGCCGATGGCGGCGGGCAGCAGCGCGCTCTGGCCCCAGCGCGGAAACTTGCCCAGGGCCAGGTGCGTGTCGGCGAAATGCGCCCGCGTGGAGGCGACGATGAAGCTGCAGCTCAGGGCCATCTCCAGCGCGCCGGTTACGCAGGCGCCGTTCACCGCGGCGATCACGGGCTTGCGCATGCCCCGCAGCACTTCCGCGGGGTTGGGGCTGATCGGCGGCAGAGACGGCCCGATCCGGCCTTCCTTCACATCCACCCCGGCGCTGAAGCTGGTGCCGGCACCGGTCAGCACGATCGCGCGGATACCTGGCGCCGCCTCGGCCTGTTGCAGCAAATCCGGGAACGCGCGGCGCATCTCGCGGTTCAGGGCATTGCGCGCCCGCGGCCGGTTCATGATGATGAACCGCACCGGCCCGCGGTCGCGCACCACGAAATATGCCGTCTCGCGGCCCGTCAATGTCTCGATTGTCAGAGGTTCGGTCATGGAGAAATCTGCTCCCTCGGGGCGTGCCGGCGGCCGGCGGAAAGGGAAATAAATGGAAAATAGCTTAAGCCGGTCGAATAAAGCTCAAAAAGATAATAAACGCACAGTATGAGGGGTGGTCGCGGGCTGTCAAATAGCTCGTTCCGCAGATAGACTCTAAAGACGATCAGAATTTGGCTGGATGGGGAAGCACCGCCGGGTGCGATTAGTCCGTGAGGCTCATGCCAGCCGCCGAGAGTGAATGCCGCAGTTGGGGATGGACAGGATGAACGAAATCAGCAGAGACGACGCAGCGCCGCAGACCGAAAGCCGTGACGCCAACCAAATGGGCGGGTTCGCCAAGGGCATTGCTGTCATAGAGGCGTTCGGCAACGGCCGTAAGCCGATGACAATCGCGGAGGTGGCCCGCATTGCCGGGTTGGACCGTGCATCCACCCGCCGCTGTGTTTTTACACTCGTGGCCGGCGGCTATGCGCGGTGCGATGGCCGGGTCTATGAGTTGACCCCGAAAATTCTCCGGCTGGGCAGTTCCTACCTCTCGGCTTCGCTGCCCAAGCTCATCCGGCCGTCTCTGGAACGGCTGGCCGACCAGTTTCCGGAAGTCTCCTGCTCCGCTTCGGTTCTTGATGGCGATGAGATCATCTACATTGCCCGCGCCGCGCATCACCGGCTCATCGGCATCGGGCTGCATGTGGGGAGCCGCATGCCAACCTACTGCACCGCCATGGGGCGCGTGCTGCTGGCCGCCCTGCCGCAGGAGAAGGCGCGCGCCATTCTCGCCGGCAGTGAGCGCCGCGCCCTGACCGAGCGCACGCTGACCCAAATCGATGATCTGCTCGCGGAACTCGAGACTGTCCGGCGCAATGGCTATTCGATCATTTTCCAGGAGGTTGATTACGGCGCCTGCGGCATTGCGGTGCCGGTGCTCAATATCTCCGGCAATGTGGTGGCGGCCATGAATATCGCCATGCAGGCCTCGCCCGAGGCCGTGGCGTATATGAAGACCGAACTGCTGCCGAGGCTGATGGAAATCCAGCATTATCTGGCGACCATTTTGCCTTGAGCGGCGGTTGAGAGGCTGCCTTCCTTGTATTGACCTGGGTGTTGCGAGCGATTATGATCGATTATCATACAAATGTGCGATATTAGCACAATTTAACGGCCCACCAGCCAAGGGCGCGGTGAGGGAAGTCGAGGAACAAGATGGCGGATGCACCGGCGCCCGATGGCGCATTTTGCGGGTTTGACCTTCACACGGCGGAAAGCCGCGCCCAGGCGGCTTGCCTGTGGGCCCAGATGCGCGCCGCGCCCGCTCTGCCGCATGGCGAGAAATATGGCGGCTTTTACATCGTCTCCAAATATGCGGAGCTGATGCAGGTTCTGCTCAAGCCTGATTTGTACCGCTCGGGAGATGGCATAACCTTGCCGCCCGCCGCGGCGCTGCGCACCCCGCATATTCCCGCCGAGATAGATCAGCCGATGCACCGCGAGTATCGCGCCCTGCTGGCGAAATTTCTCACGCCGGAGAAGGTTAATCTGTGGGAGCCGGAGATCCGCCGCCTCGTGGCCGGCCTGCTAGATGGTTTCAAGAACGAGACGAAAATTGATATTGTCGCCCGCCTCGCACGGCCGCTGCCGGTTTATGCCGCGCTGGCGCTGATAGGCCTGCCCGCCGCGGATGCGCCGTTTCTCGATGAGCTGGTTGTTGACCTGCACCATGAGGTGGCGAGCGGGACGAAGACCGGCGCCGCCGAGAAGCTGACCCGTTATGTGGAAACGGCGCTGCTCCGCCACCGGGAGATTGCCGCCGATCCGGATGAGGGAATTCTCTCCTCCGTTGTTCTGGGGCAGGTGAACGGCCGCGCGCTGACGCTGGAAGAGCAGATTTCCACCATCCGCCTGCTGCTCATCGGCGGTTTTGATACCACGGCGATCGCGCTGGCCACCTTCATCTGGTGGCTGGCACAGCACCCGCAGGATACCGCCGCCCTTCGCGCCAACCCGGCCTTGATCGGTTCAGCCTCCGAGGATGTCGTGCGGTTTGCCTCGCCGGCCACTTATCTCACCCGCACGGTCACCCGGGATGTCAGCCTCGGGGGGCGGGCGCTGCGCGCGGGGGACCGGCTGCTGCTCGCCTTTGGCGCGGCCAACCGCGACCCCGCCAAGTTTGACCGCGCGGAGGAGATTGTCCTCGATCGCATCCCGGTGCAGCATCTTGGTTTTGGCGCCGGCATTCATCGCTGCATCGGGTCGTTCTTCGCCAAGCTCGAGCTGCGTGTCGCGCTCGATGAGTTGCTGCGGCGTTATGAGGGTTTCGCGCTTGATCCCGCCTTGCCGCCTGAAATGGCGGGGGGGCTCAACCAGGGTTTCATGTCGCTGCCGGTTATTCTCACGCCGCGCGCCGCGTGAGCGGCCGCGACGCCCCGTTCCTGAACAGGTTTGCATCTCATGGAATATAGTTTCGAACAGGCGAAGATCATCGGCGGCATCGGGGCCGATGATGAATATTGGCGGTCCTTGTCGCGCGGGGAGTTTCGGCTTTCGCGCTGCGCCGTCTGCAAGGGCTGGATGTGGCCGGCGCATTTCCGCTGCGCGCAATGCGGCGCCTGGGAGCTGGAGTGGGTGGAGGTGGAGCCGCGCGGCACCGTGTTTACCTGGACCCGCAGCTGGTATGCGTTTGACCGTGTGAAAGAGCGCGCCGAGGATGTGCCCTATGTCACCGCGCTGGTGGAGCTTGCGCATGCGGGCGGCGCGCGGGTGCTGGGCATGTTTGAAGGCCCTGACGAGGTGATCAGGATCGGCGCGCCGGTGCGCGGCGAGATCAGGCCGCCCACGGCAAAATCCAAGAATTATCCGTCGATTGTCTGGGTTCCCGATCCGGCGGTGGCGCGCGCGCCGTGGGGCGGTGCCGCGCCATGAGCCAGTTTCGTGGAAAAACCGCCATTGTCGGCATTGGCCAGACCCCTTACTACAAGCGCGGCGCCTCGCCTGACCCCGAGCTGAAGCTGGCTCTGCGCGCCATCGTGGCGGCGTGCGAGGATGCCGGAATCGACCCGCGCGATGTCGATGGCTTCGTCTCCTACGCCTCTGAGCGCAATGACGCGCAAAAACTGGTCTCGGCGCTCGGCACGCGTGAGGTCCGGTTCGCCTCGCTGGCCTGGGTGCATGGCGGCGGCATTCCGGGCGCTCTGGGCATCGCGGCCAGCGCCATCATCGCGGGGCAGGCCGAGATTGTCGCGGTTTATCGTTCCATGGCTGAATCCAGCCATCAGCGCCTGCGTGTGGCGGTCGCCCAGAATGACACGGCGGCGCAATATCTGGTCAACGGCCTGGAATCTCCGGCGCAAATTCTGGCTCTGCGGGCCCAGCGCATGCTCGAGGCCGACGGCGTGCCCCATGCGGCCATGCGCGCCATGGCCAAGGCCGCCTATTATCACGCGCGCAACAACCCGCGCGCCTATGGCCGCAACACGGTGCTGGATGATGAAACCTATGACAATGCCCGGCTGATCGCCGAGCCCTATAACTTGTTTGACTGTTCACGCGAGAATGACGGCGCCTGCGCCATTCTCGTGGTCTCCGCCGCGCGCGCCAGGAATTTGGCCAAGACACCCGCTTATATTCTTGCCACGCCCATGGGCATGCTGGCCGGCGGCGGCGCGCTGGAGGAGAATATCAAGCCCTATGGCGGCGCCGGGCAGATTGGCGTGGCCCGCAGGCTGTGGGCGGAATCGGGCTATGGTCCGAAAGATGTCAACGTGCTGCAAGTCTACCAGAACATGACCATGATGGGGATTGGCTCGCTGATTGATCACGGTTTCTGCACGCCCGAGACCGCGGGTGAGATACTGCAATTTGAAAACCTCATTGCCCCGCATGGAAAATTGCCCATGAACACATCGGGCGGCGACCTTGCCGAGGGGTTTATCCACGGCATGGGCCTCGTGGCCGAGGCGGTGCGGCAGTTGCGCGGAGAATCCTGCAACCAGGTGCCGGGGGCGAAATTGTCGCTGATGACCGGCGGCCCGGGAGATACGATGAGCAGCACCGGCCTGTTCGGTACGTTTGAAACGCTTTGACCAGGCGCGCGACCCATAAAGCGGAGGATGAGACGGCAAATGTCTTTCACGGTTGAGAGTGCGCTCAAATGGTGGGCGCGGGAATTGCCGGGCAATGTGGCGATCAGCGTTGATGGCGATAACCTCACCTTCGCCGAGCTTTACGCCTGGTCGGCACGGGTGGGAGAATATCTGCTCAAACAGGGCGTGCGCACCGGCGAGCGGGTTATGATGTGCGGGCTCAATACCATTGAGTATGCGGCGCTCATTGTCGGCGCCGC
>JAKBAQ010000207.1 GCA_021808985.1 Pseudomonadota bacterium | reverse complement strand
TAAGCCTGGGCGGGGGCGACGCCGGTTGCCGCGACGCGGGCGTGATAATCAGCCGCCATGAGGCGGGCGAGCTGCTGGATGAGATAGGGGGCGGTGCGGCGGGAGGGGAAATCCGGCAGGTCGTAAATGTCGCATTGCGGTATGCGCTCTGTTTTCGCCATGATGTTGGATTCTCCCCGCTGCTTGTGGCGCGAGCATAAACGGCTGCGGCCGGCGGGCAATGGCCGGAAGGGCGCTGGAGGCAAAATTTATGATATAGCATACCATTTTTTTCGCGCCCGCCGCCTGGCCGGGGAATGGGGATGGCGGCGGGACGCGGGATATAGTAAGCTCGCGGACTATTGAGGAGGAAAACCATGCAAGACAACACAGCCCAGCCTGTGAGCTTTGCCGACCCGGCGGTGCAGCTTTGCCCGTTTGCGGCCTATGACCGCCTGCGCGAGGGGGCGCCGGTGTATAAAGACCCGCTGACCGGCAATTATGTGCTGACGCGCTACGAGGATGTGCGCAAGGCGCTGATGAACGTGAAGGCGCTGCGCAACCGCACCGGGCTGAACACCACGCGCGAGAGCAGCGTGATGGAGGAGGTGAACCGCATGTATGCCGCGCGCGGCTGGCTGCCGATGGATACGCTGGTGAGCAACGACCCGCCGGAACACCGCATCTACCGCACGCTGGTGGACAAGGTGTTCACCAGTGTGCGGGTGGCCGGGCTGGAGCCGCGCATCGGGGAGATTATCGATGGGTTGATAAGCGATATGCCGGCGGGCGAGGAGGTGGAGTTTCTCTCCACCTTCGCGATCCGGCTGCCGATGATCGTGATCGCCGAGCAGCTTGGAATCGCCAAGGAGGATATGGCGGATTTCAAGATATGGTCGGATGTTTCAGTGGAGTCGGTGAGTCCGCTGATTACGCCGGTGCGCGAGATCGAGATCGCGAACCATCTGATCGACATGCAGAATTATCTGGCGCGCGTGATAGAGCAGGTGCGCGCGGCGCCCAATGAGACGCTGATAAGCCATCTGGCGAATACCGAGACGGATGGCAGGCGGCTGGAGGTGCGCGAGCTGCTGGGGATTTTGCACCAGCTGCTGATAGCGGGGAATGAGACCACGACGACGACGCTGGCGAGCGGCATGAAGGTGCTGATGGAGCAGCCGGAACTGGCGCAGACGCTGCATGAGCGGCCGGAGCTGGTGAGGCCGTTCGTGGAGGAGGTGCTGCGCACGCGCGCGCCGGTGCAGACGCTCTTCCGCAAGGCCGCCGAGGATTTGGAGATTCAGGGCGTGCGGATTCCGGCGGGGTCTATCGTCGAGGTTCGCTACGGGGCGGCCAACCGCGACCCGGCGCAATATGAACGGCCGGAGCGGATTGAGCTGGAGCGGGGGAATGCGCAGTCACATCTGGCGTTTGGGGCGGGGCCGCATTTGTGCATCGGCAACCAGCTGGCGCGCGGGGAACTGCGGCTGGCGTTTGGGGCGCTGACCGGGCGGCTCAAGAATTTCCGCGCCACCCGGGGCGACGAGAGCTACCGCTGGATGACCAGCTATATCGCCCACGGGCCCGACCGGATTTACATGGCGTTCGACAGGCGCTGAGGCAGGCCGGCGCGCCGGTGTTTGCTCAGGGCGGGTAACTCTCAATGAGGGCTTGGGCGCCGCGGATGAAATTGGGAATGTGGAGATAGGGCAGGACGGTTAATTTGAGGTCGCTGACCAGGCCGTCATTGAAGCGGGAGGCGAAGATGTTGGCGGCGGTGGCGTTGCGCATGAAGGCCCAGACCTGGAAATAATGCAGGGTTTGCGCATCGACCGGGCGGCCGCCGGCTTCGGTGTAGCGGGCGATGAAACGCTCCCAGTCCAGCGAGGCGCCGACGGTGACCTTGACGTAGCCGAGCTCCTCGGCGGGGTCTCCGAGATGGGCGAATTCCCAGTCTAGCAGGGCGCTCATCTTGCCTTCGTGGAAGAGGAAGTTGTGGAAGCCGATATCGCCATGCAGGAGGCTGGGCTTGCCGGCGCGCTGGGGCACGTTTTCGAGCAGCCAGCCATAGATGGCGGTGATCGCGGGCGAGGGCATGTGGGATTCGGCGAGGTAGAAGCTGTACCAGTTGCGGATGTAGCGGGTGATGCAGGCGGTGAGGTCCATGTCCCACAGTTCGGCGCGGATGGAATCGGTGAGGTCGCCAAGCTCGCGCAGGGGTTCGAGATTGTGGAGCTTGGCCATTTCGCCGGCCAGGGCGTCGGCCAGGTCGGTGGGGATTTCAGTGCTGGCGCCGAAGAAATTGCCGCCGATGACGCCTTCGGATTTGCGCATGATGATGAAATCGCCGCCGGGGAGGAGGTGGTGCTCGGTGTCGAGCCAGAGGGCATCGGGGGCGGGGAAGCCACGCTCATGAGCGGCGCGGATGACGGGGTATTCACGCATGATCAGGTGGCAGTCATTATCAAGGCCGGCATTGTCGCCAAGGTCTCGGCGCATGACGAATTCGCCCGAGAGGGCCTGGCCCTTGACGGCGAAGATGGTGGTTTGCTTGCCAAAGCCGCCGGCGAGCGGGGTGAGGCTGGTGACTTCGAGGCCGGGCTCGTTGAAGCGGGCGCGCAGATAGGCCGTGAGGTTTTCGCTCGTGATGTCAACCTCATTGGCGGGGCCTTGGGTTTTTTGCGCGGCCTGGTGCATCTGGCCGGTGAGGTCGCCGGCTTCCCAGGCGGAGAAGATGCGGGCGGCCTGCTGGCGGGCGGCCGCTGAGGCGGGCGCGCTGTTGAAGGCGGCGACCAGGGATTCGGTGGCGGCGAGGGATTCGCGCCAGAGGGATTCCAGCGCGTCCAGGCTGGTCTCATCATCGGCGGTGGCGAGCAGGGCGCGCAGGGCGCTGAGCTGGGTAGCCGCATGCGGGCCGAGATGGGGGGCGGCGGTGTCCAACGCGGATTCCAGGGCGGTGAATTGCGCGCGCAGGGCCGCGATGTCGCCCGATTGGCGGGCCTGCATGAGGCGCAGGGCATGCGCGACGGCCTGGGCGCCGGAGCCGTCGGTTCCGGAATCCGCAAGCAGGGGGCGGAGTTTATCAAATTCCTTGATGAGCGCGTCAAGTACCCGGTTGGCGGGGATCAGCATGGGTGTTTTCTCCGGTGGATCTTTGCTCCTTGACCGTCCGGAACAAAGTTAGCTAGCATACTGCCTCCTGGGGCGCGACATGACAAGACGAAACCAGGCGAGCTTGGGAGTTGAAATGACGAAAGTGACTGTGCCGCTGCCGCCGCTGGAGGCGGGCCGGAGCGCGATTGTGGAGGTTGAGGGGCAGCGGGTGCTGATATGCCGCACCGCCGAGGGGCTGCATGCCGTGAATGAGCATTGCCCGCATCAGCAACTTTCAATGGAGGGGGCGCGGGTGCGCCACAACAGCGTGATGTGCCCGCACCATGGCGCGCGGTTCAGCCTGGAGGATGGGCGCTCGCTCTCGCCGCTGACGACCAAGGGGCTGACATTTTTCGCCTGCGCGGTGCGGGGCGACAGGCTGGAGATAGAGATATGACATATGAGACGGCGCGTTTGCGCGATGGCGACTGGAAGGAAAGCAGCTACCGGGGCGAGGCGGTGCCGTTTGCCGCGGTGACGCCGGCGGATGATTATCTGCACCTGCCGGAGGCGGGGGCGCATTTCACCGCGATCGAGACGAATTTGTACGGCTTCAATATTCCGCAGGCGGATATTCACTGCAATATCTACGTGCTGTGGCACCATGCGCTGAATACCATGTCGGTGCATATATTCGTCTATCGGGGGGCGCGGATTCTCGCGCATCAGCTGGAGGCGGATTATTTTCTGGAGCATTTGTACCTGCCGGCGGTGCGCGAGAATGCAGACTGGAGCGTGCAGATGGGCGGATGCCATGTGCGCATGAAGGTGGTGCGGCCGCTGGAGGAGGTGCATATGTGGTTTGATGATCCGGCGCGCGGGTTCGCGCTGGATTTGAACTGCATCGGCGCGATGCCGCCGGTGGGACGCCCGGGGGGCAAGCATTTCACGCAGCTGATGAAGACCTCTGGCCGGGTGACGCTGGATGGCGAGACGCATGAGATTGACGGGTTTTATATGCGCGACCGCTCCTGGGGCTATAATCGCCCGGAGCAGGCGGAGCGGACGCCGCCTTATCGCTGGATGACCGGATGGTTTGGCGCCGATTGCGGGTTTGTGGTGGCGTGGCTGGATACGGGCATGCTGGAGGGCCGGGAATTTGGGCCGCACTGGAATGAAGTGGTGAGCGGGCCGGATGCGAGCGGGGCGAACAAGTGGGAGTCTGGCGGGAAGACGCCGAGCCTTAATCTGCGCAGCGGCTGGATGGCGCGCGGGGGCAAGCCGGTGCCGGTGGTGCGGATGGATGCGCGCACCTTGTTCGCCGAGGGCAGCCGGCTGCTGGTGAAGGGGATTGAGCTCGAGATCGAGGACGCGCAAGGGGGGGTGCATCTGATCCGCGGCGCGACGCGCTCGATGATTCCGAAAATGTATTGGCAGAATCTGCTGGTTTACATGCACTTCATGGCGCTGGAGTATGACGGGCGGCGCGGTGACGGGGATTTGATGGACAGTTACGCGGCCCACCATATACGCAGATTCGGGCTGTAACGCCCATTTTGGTTACGGGACAATTATTAAAAATTTTTGCGGGGTTTGGGGAGCTTTTTATAAAAAGCTCCCCAAGAGTCTGGCCCTTTTTTGAAAATTATTCTTTTAGAGCGCGCCGCGCAGGATGGTCTCGCCGCCATCCACCGTGAGGACCTGGCCGGTGATGTGGCGGGCGGCGGTGCTGGCGAGAAAGGCGATGGCGGCGGCGATGTCCTCGGGGTCGGCGATGCGCCGCAGGGGGGTGCGGGATTCCACCGCCTCGATGAAGGCGGGGTTGGCGGTGAGGGCGCGGATCATGTCAGTGCGGGTGGTGCCGGGCGCGACGGCGTTGACGCGCACGTTCTGGCTCCCCCACTCCACGGCGAGCTGGCGGG
>JAKBAQ010000206.1 GCA_021808985.1 Pseudomonadota bacterium | reverse complement strand
CGGGGCGCAGCTCCTGGAACAGGAAAAAGCTCAAGGAGACGGCCGAGATGATGGTGAGGCGGGTGATGAAGGGGGAGCCGAACCAGTCATCCTTGTTGCCCTCCTCCAGCACCACTTGCAGCGTGCCGAGCCCGAGGCCCATGCTGATGATGCCCAGCCAGTCGCCTTTCGCGAATTTCTTGAGCTGCATGGGTGCGGGGGCAAGGCCCCAGATGAGCGCGCCCAGCATGATGACGCCGGGGACCAGATTGAGGAAGAAGATATAGCGCCAGCCATATGTGTCGGTGATGAGGCCGCCGATGGACGGGCCGATGGCGGGGGCGAAGGTGGCCGAGAGCGCGCTGCCGGCGAAGCCGATGGGGCGCGCAGGCTCGGGCAGCAGGGTGATGATGCAGAGCAGGGCCAGCGGGATGAGCACGCCGCCGGAGAAGCCCTGGATGGCGCGCAGGGTCACCATTTCAGGGAAGTTGGAGGCGAGGCCGCAGGCGACGGAGAAGAGCAGGAACATCGCCGTGCTGCCGATGAGGTAGCGGCGCAGGGAAAAGACCTCGGAGAGCCAGCCGGAGAGGGGGATGACCGTGATTTCACCCACCAGGTAGGCGGTGGAGATCCAGCCGCCATTGTCGAGGCCGGTGCCGATGCCGCCTTGGATGTCAGGCAGGGAGGTGTTCACCACCTGGATGTTCAGGATGGCCATGAAGGCGCCGATGAGCGCGCCGCCCACGGCCACGCGCGTGCGCAGCGGGACCGTGCCGGGCATCAGGCGGGGGGCTGGGGTGTTGCGCCCCGGCTTGGGGGGAGGGCCGCAATGCTCACGGTTGGGAGCGGGTGTTGATGGTGGTCTCGATGGAGAGGCCGGGGCGCAGCGCGCCGATGGCGGCTTGGGTGAGGTTGAGGACGATTTTGACCGGGACGCGCTGGACGATTTTGGTGAAGTTGCCGGTGGCGTTGTCAGCCGGGAGGAGCGCGAATTCCTGGGCGGAGGCGGGGGCGATGGAATTGACGGAGCCGGTGAGCTTCAGGCTGGGGAAGGCGTCCACCGTGAGGGTGACGGGCTGGCCCGGCTGGACGTGGGTGATCTGATTTTCCTTGTAATTGGCGACGGCGTAGACCTGGGAGAGCGGCACGATGGCCATGAGCTGGGTGCCGGGCTGAAGATAGTCGCCCACGGCGACGGATTTGGCGGCGATGGTGCCATCAAAGGGGCTGGTGATGCTGGTGTGGCTGAGGTCCAGCGCGGCCTGGGCGACGGCGGCGCTGGCCTGGGCGAGCGTGGCCTTGAGCACGGCAACCTGGGTGAGGGCGCCGGCGAGGGTGGCCTGGCTGGCGGTGAGGGCGGCCTGGGCGACGGTGAGGCTGGTATCGGCCTGCTCACGCGATTGTGCGGGGCTGGCGCCGGAGGCTGAGAGGCTGGCGTAGCGGTGCTGGTTTTTGCGGGCGAAGGCGAGGCGGGCGGTGTCGGCCTGGATTTGCGCCTGGTCGGCGGCGATTTGGTCCTGCTGGAGGGTGAGCTTGGCCTGCGCGGTGGCCTGCGCGGCGCGCGCGGCGGCGAGGGCGATCTGGTAGTTTCGGGGGTCGATGGTGAGGAGCAGGGCGCCCTTGGCGACGCTTTGGCCGTCATGCACCGGGACGCTGGTGACGTAGCCGCTGATTTGCGGGGCGATGAGGCTGGAATCGGCTTCGATATAGGCATCGTCAGTGCTGACGAGATATTGGCCGATGAGCAGATAATGAACCAGCCAGACCAGGGCGGCGAGGAGGGCGATGGCGCCGGCCGCGAAGAAGGGCCAGCGCTTGGCGGGGGATGATGCGGTCGCTTCAGACACGGGAACCCATTGAAAACAGTATGGTCGGGCAGATGGGGCCGGTCTTGGAAATTACAAGCCGGTCAGACTTTCTCCACCTGGCCATATTCCAGATCGATCCGGGTGGAGCGGCCGAAGATGGAGACGGAGACCTTGACCCGGCCCTTGTCTTCCTCGACTTCCTCGACGACGCCGTTGAAGCTGGTGAAGGGACCGTCGGAGACGCGGACCTGCTCGCCGATTTCAAACAGGACGGCGGGGCGGCGGTGCTCGGTGCCTTCCTGCGCCTGCTTCATGATGCGTTCAGCCTCGGCGTCGGGGATCGGGCTTGGGCGGGTTTTGCTGCCCAAAAAGCCGGTGACCTTGGGAACGTCCTTGACCAGGTGCCAGGCGTCGTCCGACATGTCCATGTTGATGAGGACGTAGCCGGGGAAGAATTTGCGCTCGGTGTTCACCTTCTGGGCGCGGCGGATTTCGGTCACTTCCTCGACCGGGACGACGATTTCGCCGATGGCGTCGGACAGGCCCTTCAGCTCAGCCTGTTCCTTGATCTGGGTCGCGATCTTTTTCTCGAAGCCCGAATAGACATGGAGGACGTACCAACGCTTGGCCATAAAAAATTCCTTAACTTCCGACGCCGAAGAGGGCGCGCATGCCGGCGCCGATGATCTGATCAACGGTCAGAAAAAATATCGCGGTCAACACCACCATGCCGAGCACGATGCCGGTGGTTTGCAGGGTCTCCTTGCGCGAGGGCCAGGTGGTTTTGGCCGCCTCGGCGCGGACTTCGCGCGAGAATTTAACCAGGTTGAACGCCAAAGAGATAAACTCCGAAAAACAGCTGTTATGTGCTGGGGTGGATGGCAGGGGCGGAGGGTCTCGAACTCTCAACCTCCGGTTTTGGAGACCGGCGCTCTAGCCAATTGAGCTACGCCCCTATCCTAACCAGCACGAAACCGGCGTTCCACACGTTGGCGGGCCTTGTGTCAAGTCTTCGGGTGAAAAACCCCGAAATATGGAGCGGGTGACGGGAATCGAACCCGCACAACCAGCTTGGAAGGCTGGGACTCTACCTTTGAGCTACACCCGCGAAAACACCAGGACTGAGAAAACAACTGAAAAACGCCAAGGCAGGATATGGAAGGGGTTGGATTCGAACCAACGTAGGCGTACGCCAGCGGATTTACAGTCCGCCCCCTTTAGCCACTCGGGCACCCTTCCGTATGGGCTGTCATTTCTCCGATCAGGCTTTGGTTGTCAACGCAATGCCGGGGAGATAGTGAAGCGGTATGACACAAAATCGTCCCCCGAGAGCAAAGTTTGGCCGTTCCGGCGAAAAATCCCAGAGCCGGATGGGGGAAAAACCGCATGGCCGCGCGGGCGAGAAGCCGCAGGGCGGGGCGCGGAAATTTGATGGGCCGAAACTGAGCCTGCCGGGCGGGCGCGAAAACAGGCCGGAGCGGGGGGCCGAGCGGCCGCCGGCGCGCGAGCATTTTGCCCGCGGGCAGGCGAGGATGCCGGCCGTGCCCAATGGCGCCGTGTGGCTGTATGGCACCCATGCGGTGGCCGCAGCGCTGGCCAACCCGGTGCGGCGGCTGCGGCGGCTGGTGATTACCGAGGACGCGCAGGCCGCGCTGGCGGCGGAGCGGCCGCAGCCATGGCCGATTCAGCCGGAGGTCGCCACCCGTGAGCGGATTGACCAGCTGCTGGGCGCGCGCCAGGGCAGCGGGATTGTGCATCAGGGCGTGGCGCTGCTGACCGACCAGCTGGTGGCGCCGCCGCTGCTGGATGCGCTGAAGCGCCCGGGGCCGATTTTGGTGCTCGACCAGATTTCCGACCCGCGCAATATCGGCGCGCTGATGCGCACGGCGCAGGCGTTCGGGGCGTCCATGGTGATCGCCCAGGAGCGCAACGCGCCGGAGGAGACCGGGGCGCTGGCGAAGGTGGCCTCGGGCGCGCTGGAGATGATTCCGCTGCTGCGGATCGTGAACATCTCGCGCGCGCTCATCGTGCTGAAATCAGCCGATGTGTGGGTGGTGGGGCTGGATGGGGCGTCGGCCAACAAGCTGAACGGGGAGTCCTTCGCCGGGCGCCGGGTGGCGCTGGTGCTGGGCAGCGAGGGCGAGGGCATGCGCCGGCTGACCAGGGAGACGTGCGATGAGATCGCCGCGCTGGGCATGCCCGGCGGGATGGAGAGCTTGAATGTCTCCGCCGCCGGGGCCGTTGCCTTGTATGAGCTGACGCGAAAGTTTTAGCGCGCCGGCTGTTTGGGTGATCAGGCGGCGTTGCGGGCCGCCTGAGTTGCGGCAGCGCGCCCGGTGAGGCGCTGGCGGGTGGCTTTTGGCACCTGGCGGGCGGATTTGGCGCGCGGGTATTCCAGCTCGGTGATGGCGGTATCGCCAGGCTGGGCCTCATGTTCGGCCCAGTTGTCGAAGTTCAGGCGGTCCACGTTGTCAACAAAGGTTTCCGCCGGGGTGTTCTCGGCCAGAATGAGGGAATGATCCGCGACTTCGACATGGTAATAGGTGAAAATCTCCGGGACCCGTGACTCGCGCGTGATGGACGTGCCGTTCACCAGGGCGCTGGCCTGGATCAGTATGTTATCGACCAGCAGGGCATGGTCAGGCGAGAGCAGCAGATCCCGCGCGGGGACATTATCCCCCAGCGCATTGGCCTGGATGCGGATGGGCAGCACGCGCAACGGGTCAGCAAAGACCATGGAGATGGTTTGGCGGCCGAGCCAGCAGACAGGGGCGGTGCGGCCATCGCTCAGGGTCACCAGATCGCCGGCTTTCAGGGTTTCAACCGCGACGTCGCCCGAGGGGGTGCGGATGGCCGTGCCGGCCATGAAGCAGGAAACCGAGTTGAGCGTGAGCGGGGTGCCTGGGCCGTTTAAGTTGTTCGCGACATTAAGCTCAATAATCCCATTTTTCGAGTAGAGATTATATTGCACGCGGCCAGCTTTGAATTCCAGCCCGTAATTGTCGATACCGGCAACGTTGCCGGAGGCGCCGTTATTACCGGTAAATATAGTGTTATCGTAGGTAACGACAGCCCCGTTCTCAAATGTGTGGGTTTGGACACTGCCGCCGGTGCCGACCTCGCCGGTGATCGCCGTGCCGCCGATGGAGCCTGAGATGGCGCTGACGGCGTAACCCGTACCTGCTCCCTGGACATTCGTTGCGGTGGTG
>JAKBAQ010000205.1 GCA_021808985.1 Pseudomonadota bacterium | reverse complement strand
TTTGACCATGGGGAAAGAAAAACGGCGCCTCTGGCGAGGCGCCGTTTTGCCGGTGGTTTGGCCCGGGTTTGCTGGTTTCAGATCGTCTCGCGCCAGATTTTGCGCTTGGTGGCGATGGCGATGATGCTGAGGAACACCAGGAAGATTAGGGCGCGCACGCCGATCTCGTGGCGGGCGTCAAGGTTCGGGTCCGCCGACCAGGCGAGGAAGGCGGATACGTCGGAGGCTTCCTGCTGCAGGGTGGCGGGGGTGCCGTCGGCGTAGACGACATCGTTGCCCTTGAGGGGCTGGGGCATCGCGATCTGCTGGCCGGGATAGGCGGTGTTGTAGAACCGGCCGGGCAGCAGGGTGACGTTGGCGGGGGCGGCGGCGTAGCCGGTGAGCAGGTTGTAGATATAGCGCAGGCCGTGCGGGCGGGCGCTTTCAATGCTGGACAGATCCGGCGCCACGGCGCCGCCGAAGGCGGAGGCGGGGACGCTGGAGGCTTTGATCGTGTCATCCAGCGTGGCGGGGGAGCCGTCGGCCAGTTTCACGCCGGAGGCGATGCCGGCGGCCTGGTCCTGGGTGAAGCCGAGGGCTTCAAGGTCACGGTAGTGCAGCGCGTTGATGGTGTGGCAGCTGGCGCAGACGCTCTGATAGACCAGGAAGCCGCGTTGCAGGGCGGCTTTGTCATAGCTGCCGAGATTGCCCTGAGACTGCCAGTGCAGGGGGGATAGGGTGTCCTCGGCGCGGGCGGCGAGGGTGGCGCTGAACAGGAAGCCTGCGGCCAGGACGGGAGCGAGAATACGGCGCATTATTGAGCCTCCAAGGCTGTGACCAGCGGGGTAAGCACCAGGAAATGGAAGAAATACCAGATGGTGAAAGCCGCCGTGAGGCCGCCGGACAGGGTGCAGGCGGGGTAGGAGGCGCTCAGGCCGAGGCCGATGATATCGAGCAGGAGGAGGCCGGTGAGCAGGCGGTAGAACAGGCCGCGCTTGCTGTTGGGGGCTGAACGGTCCAGCCAGGGCAGGGCGGCGAGGACAGCCAGCATGGCGATGACGCCGAAGATGCCGCCCGAGGCGCTGGAGAAGGTGGAGGCCACGGCGCTGACCGGGGAGAGATACCAGGGAGGGCTGAGGACGGCCGGGACGATGAGGGAGTCGGACGCGGCGGCGTTGAGGGGGTTGAGCCCGTAATGCGGGGCGAAGAACATAAGCACCGCGAAGATGAGGGCGAACACCGAGAAGGCGGCGAAGGTCTGCGATGTGTAATAAGGGTGGCAGCTGACCGGGTGGCTTGGCTTGGCCTGGAGGGCGAGCGCGCGCGCGGCGCGGCGGCCGGCGGCGAGCACGCAGAGGATGGCCAGCGCCAGGACGGCGTGGAAAACCTCCAGCCGGGCCAGGGTGCCGGCGCCGTTGGGGCCGCCGAAGAACCAGCGGCCGATGACGCCCGCGACACCGCCGAGGCCGGTGGCGGCGTTGGTGGCGTCGGTGAGGCTCCAATAGGAGACGGCGCCGTCGCTCAACGTGTAGCCGAGCCAGCCGACGAGCAGCAGCAGGGCGAAGAGCTTGACGCGCAGCAGCCAGACCAGCTCGCCGGGGGCGCGGTAGGCGCCGGTGTAAATGTCGCGGAAAAGGAGCCAGTACACGGCGGCAAAGAGCATGGTGACGCCGGTGGTGTGGAAGCCCTGGATGAGCCAGCCGCTATTGACGTTGCGCGCGATGAACTGAATGGAGGCGAAGCCGTGGGCCGGGGTGTAGTACACCGCCAGCACCAGGCCGGAGGCGAGCAGGAACAGCACCGCGCCGGTGATGAGCGCCGGCAGCGTGGCGGCATAGGGGGCGTCACGCTCCAGCATGGGGGCGCAGCTCCCCGCTTCCTTGGCGGGGCAGGGCAGCCGGGAGGCCAGCCAGGATTTTTTAACGTCTGTGCTCATATTGCTGATCCTCAGCCGAACTGAATTTGCGCGTCGTTGATGAATTTTAAGGTCGGAATCGTGAGATTCTTGGCCGCCGGGCCGCCGCGCACGCGGCCCAGAGGGTCGTAGACGCTGCCGTCGCACGGGGAGATCCAGCCATCGAAGGGACCGCGCGGGTCGGAGGGGTTGTTGCCCTCCAGGGCGCAGGGCGCGCCGGTGTTGAGGCCGACCACGACGACGTAACTGTCATAACCGGGCTTCACGCGGCTGTTGAAGGTGGCGGGGTCAACCAGCGCGGTGAGGGCCACGGCCTGGGTGTCGGCGATCTGCTGGGGGGTGAGCTTGCGGATGTAGATCGGCAGGCCGTTCCAGGTGACGGTGATGGCGCTGTTCTCGGGGATGCCGGAGACGTTGACGATGAGGTGCGCCGCCGCGGTGCCCTCAGCGTCGGGGCCCAGAGCGTCAATGAACGGCCAGGCGACGGCGCCAGCCCCCACGACACCGGCCGCCACGGTGAGAATTTTCAAAAAATCACGCCGGGAATCCCCGTCGTGCCCGAGTGCATGTTCTGACGTGTCAGCCATCGTGTCTCCCGCCGCGCAAGTTATTCAGGGACACGCATGGCGGGAACGGGGGAAAATTTCAAGAGTGGATGATCGTTCATGAAGCCCGTATGATGATTTCAGCATGAATGATCCATCCGCCCCCCCAGCCCATGAAGCCCTGAAACCCGCCGCCGCCGCCTGGTTTGCCGCCCTGCGGGACAGGATATGCGCCGCTTTTGAGGAGATAGAGGACGAAGCGGGGGGCAGTCCCGGCCGCTTCATCCGTACCGCATGGGAGCGGCCCGAGGGCGGCGGCGGCGTGATGAGCGTGATGCGCGGCCAGGTGTTTGAGAAGGTGGGGGTGAACATCTCCGTCGTGCAGGGGCATTTCAGCGCCGATTTCGCCAGGCAGATGCATGGCGCGGGGGAGAATGCGGCGTTCTGGGCGGCGGGGATAAGCCTGGTGGCGCATATGCGCTCGCCGAAAGTGCCGGCGGTGCATATGAACACGCGGATGATCGTGACCACCAAGGGCTGGTTTGGCGGCGGCGGGGATTTGACGCCATTGCAGCCGGAAACGGCGCAGGCAGGCGAGGATGCGGCGTTTTTCCATGCCGCGTACAAGGCCGCGTGCGACCGGCACGGCGCGGATTATTATGAAAAATTCAAAAAATGGTGCGATGAGTATTTTTATCTGCCGCACCGCAAGGAGCCGCGCGGGGCGGGCGGGATTTTTTACGACTATCTCGATTCGGGCGACGCGGCGGCTGATTTTGCTTTCACCCGCGATGTGGGGGAGGCGTTTCTGGCGGCCTATCCGCCGATTGTGCGCCGGCGGATGGGGGAGAGCTTCACGCACGAAGAGCGCGAGGCGCAGCTGGTGCGGCGCGGGCGGTATGTGGAGTTCAACCTGCTGTATGACCGGGGCACCATGTTCGGGCTGAAGACGGGCGGGAATACGGAGGCGATTTTGATGTCCATGCCGCCGGAAGTGAAATGGCCTTAAGCGCGACGCCGGTTTTCTCGGCCGATGATTTCGGCTTGTCGGCGGGGGTGAACGAGGGGGTGGAGCTGGCGCATACCCAGGGGGTTTTGAGCCAGGCGAGCCTGATGGTGGCGGCACCGGCGGCGGCGGATGCGGTGCGCCGGGCGCGGGCGCTGCCGGGGCTGAAGGTGGGGCTGCATCTGGTGCTGGTGGATGGCGACTCGCTGCTGGGACATGCGCGGCTGCCGCATATCACCGGGGCGGATGGCAAGTTCGGGCAAAACCAGGCGGTGCTGGGGTTTAAGTATTTTTTTTCACCAGCGGCGCGGCGCGAGTTGCGGGCGGAAATTCAGGCGCAGTTCGCGGCCTTCGCCGCGACGGGGCTGAGCCTGCACCACGCCGATGCGCATAAGCACATGCATCTGCACCCCACTGTGGCGGCGATGATGATCGCGGCGGGGCGGGCGTTTGGCCTGACGCGCATAAGGGTTCCGGCGGAGCCGCCCTGGGTGATGAAACGCTGCGGCGCGCGCGTGGGGTTTGGCGATTACGCGCTTTATTACTGGAGCCGGTTGTTGCGCTGGCAGGCGCGCGGGCTGGGAAGCACGGCGCATGTGTTTGGCCTGAAATGGTCCGGGCATATGACCATTGAGCGCGTGCACCGGCTGCTGCGGCATTTGCCGACGGGGAGTGCCGAGATTTATTTTCATCCGGCGACGGCGCGCGATGCGGCGGTGCAAGGGCTGATGCCTGATTATGAGCATGAGGCGGAGCTGGCGGCGTTGCTGGCGCTGAACAAGGCGCAATAAAAAACCCCGGATGGCTCCGGGGTTTTTCGGGATGCAGGCGGAGATTAGCGCTTGGAGAACTGGAAGCTGCGGCGGGCTTTGGCCTTGCCGTATTTCTTGCGTTCCACCACGCGCGAATCGCGGGTGAGGAAGCCGGCGACCTTGAGGATGCCGCGCAGTTCCGGCTCATAAAGGGTGAGGGCGCGCGAGATGCCGTGGCGCACCGCGCCGGCCTGACCGGAGAGACCGCCGCCATTGACGGTGCAGAACACGTCAAACTGGTTGTAACGGTCAGCCACCAGGAAGGGCTGGGTGATGAGCATGCGCAGCACCGGGCGGGCGAAATAGACCGGAGCTTTTTTGCCGTTGACCAGGATTTCGCCCTTGCCGGGCTTGATCCAGACGCGGGCGATCGCGTTTTTGCGGCGGCCGGTGGCGTAGGAACGGCCCTGCGCGTCGCGCTTGGGCTCACGCTTCGGGGCGGTTTCGGGGGAGATGACGCCGGGCAGATCTTTGAGGCCGGCGAAGGCATTGTTGGTATCGGACATTGTTACGCTCTCCGGTTCTTGGCGTTCAGCGCGCCGACATCAAGGGTTTTCGGCTGCTGGGCGGCGTGCTTGTGCTCAGGCCCGGCATAGACATAGAGATTCTTCATCTGCTGGCGCTGCAGCGGGCCGCGCGTGATCATGCGCTCGACCGCTTTTTCCACCACGCGCTGCGGGTTGGCGCTGGCCAGACGCTCCTTGGCGGAACGGCCCTTTATGCCGCCGGCGAAGCCGGTGTGATAGTAGAGCACGCTCTGTTCGAGCTTCTTGCCGGTGAGCTTCACCTTCT
>JAKBAQ010000016.1 GCA_021808985.1 Pseudomonadota bacterium | reverse complement strand
AGCTCACCGAGCCCACCCCCAACGCCCAGGCGCTCATCTACGGCCCCGATGGCGAGCTGATCGCCAATTCCCGCGTCCATCCCGGCCCCGGCGGCGCAATCGTCACCGAGCCGCTCGCCGCCCCGCCGCCGCCCGGTTTTTTCCCGCGCGTCATCAGCTTCATCTATGACCATCTGCTCGGCTCCGTCGCCGGCCCGGTGGACGAAACCGGCCTCCTCGGCTCCGGCGCGGGCGAAAATCCCGCCACCCTCGGCTGGCAGCCGGACGCGCGCCAGGCCCTGCAGCTCACCAGCGCCGGGCCGGATCAGGAAACCCCGCCCTTCGTGCGGCGCGACAGCGAGGGCCAGCTCCTCATCACGGTCGCCGAGCCCATCCAGCGCGGCCCGCAGAGCGTTGGCACCGTGCTGCTCACGCGTGAGGCCGGCGAGGTGGACCGCGCCGTTCTCGCCGTGCGCATTTCCATCCTCGGCCTGTTCGCCCTGGCGCTGGGCCTCACCGTCATTGTCTCGTTCTATCTCGCCCGCACCATCGCCAGCCCCATCCTGCGCCTGGCCGGCGCCGCGGCGCTCATGCGCGAGGGCCGCGCGCGCACCCAGGCGCTGCCCGAGAGCATCACCGGCCGCAATGATGAAATCGGCACCCTGGCCCGCGCCCTCGACGGCTCGGCCAAGGCCCTCTGGGCGCGGATGGACGCCATCGAGCAATTCGCCGCCGATGTCAGCCATGAGATCAAGAACCCGCTCTCCTCCATCCGCTCGGCCATTGAAACCCTGAGCCGCGTCGAAGACCCCACCCGCGCCGCCCGCCTGCTGGCCATCATCACCCAGGATGTCGCCCGGCTCGACCGTCTGATCACCGACATCTCCGATTCCTCGCGGCTCGACTCCGAGCTGTCCCGCAGCAAGATGGAAATCGTCGACCTGGCCCGCATTCTCGCCACCCTGGCCGAAATCCACGACGCCACCCGCAAGGAAAACGGCCCCCTCGTGGTGGTCGACGCCCCGGCCATGGGCCTCTTCGTGCACGGGGTGGAAAACCGGCTGGTCCAGGTGCTGCGCAACCTCATCGGCAACGCCATCTCCTTCAGCCCGCCCAACGGCCATATCTGGCTGCGCGGGCGCGAGACGGGCGGCATCGTCGAGCTGGCGGTCGAAGATGAAGGCCCCGGCATCCCCGACGCCAAGCTCGACGGCATTTTTGACCGTTTCTATTCCGAGCGCCCGCAAAGCGAGCAGTTCGGCAGCCATTCCGGCCTCGGCCTCTCCATTTCCCGCCAGATCGTCGAGGCGCATATGGGCCGCATTTCGGCGGAGAACCGCCGCAACCAGGAAGGCGTCATCATCGGCGCCCGCTTCGTGATCAGACTGCCAAAAGCCGAGGGGTAAAACGATGGTGACCGTGATCGACCACCCGCTGGTACGCCACAAGCTCACCCTGCTGCGCCGGCGCGAGACCACCACCGGCGAATTCCGCCGCCTCTGCCGCGAAATCGCCCTCCTGCTCGGCTATGAGGTCCTGCGCGACCTGCCGCTGGAGCCCATCACCATCGAGACCCCGCTGGAGCCGATGCAGGCCGTCCAGGTCTCGGGCAAAAAACTCTGCTTCATTTCCGTGCTGCGCGCCGGAGAGGGGATTCTGGACGGCATTCTAGATCTCGTCCCCTCCGCGCGCATCGGCCATATCGGCCTCTACCGCGACCCGCGGACCCACGAGCCGGTGGAATATTACTTCAAGGTGCCCGACGGCCTGGCCTCGCGCCTCTGCATCGTGGTGGACCCGATGCTCGCCACCGGCCACTCCGCCGCCGCCGCCGTGCGCATGCTCAAGGCGGCCGGCGCCCGGCGGATCAAATTCGTCTGCCTGCTGGCCGCCCCCGAAGGTCTGGCCACCTTCGCGGCCGCCCACCCCGATGTCCCGGTCTTCACCGCCGCGGTTGACCGCGAACTGGACGAGCACGCCTACATCCGCCCCGGCCTGGGCGACGCCGGCGACCGCCTGTTCGGCACCAAATAGCCGCCCGCGCCGCCTATCCCGCCCGGTTGTCCACCAGATCGTTCACCACCCCCGGGTCCGCGAGCGTTGAGGTATCGCCCAGGCTGTCGGTCTCGTTCGCCGCGATCTTGCGCAAAATCCGGCGCATGATCTTGCCGGAGCGGGTCTTCGGCAGGCCCGGCGCCCATTGTATCACATCCGGCGCCGCAATCGGCCCAATCTCCTTGCGCACCCAGGCTATCAGCTCCTTGCGCAACGCCTCGCTCGGTTCCGCATCGGCCACCAGGGTCACATAGGCGTAAATCCCCTGGCCCTTTATCTCATGCGGGAATCCCACCACCGCCGCTTCCGCCACCTTCGGGTGCAGCACCAGCGCGGATTCCACCTCCGCCGTGCCCATCCGGTGGCCAGAGACGTTGATCACATCATCAACCCGCCCGGTAATCCAGTAATACCCGTCAGCATCCCGCCGCGCCCCGTCGCCGGTGAAATACAGGCCCTTGAAGGTCGAGAAATATGTCTGCACAAAGCGGGCATGGTCGCCATAGACTGATCGCATCTGCCCCGGCCAGCTATCGGCGATGCACAAATTCCCCTCATTCGCCCCATGCAGCCGCTGCCCCTCGCCATCCACCAGAATGGGAAACACCCCCGGCAGCGGCAGCGTCGCCGAGCCCGGCTTCTGCGCGATGGCCCCCGGCAGCGGCGAGATGAGAATCCCCCCCGTCTCCGTCTGCCACCACGTATCCACGATCGGGCAGCGATTCTCGCCCACCACGCGGTAATACCAGTTCCACGCCTCGGGGTTGATCGGCTCCCCCACCGAGCCCAGAATCCGCAGCGACTTGCGCGACGTTTTATGCACCGGGCCCTCGCCGTCGCGCATCAGGGCGCGGATGGCGGTCGGCGCGGTGTAGAAAATATTCACCTGATGCTTGTCGATCACCTGCCAGAACCGTGACGTATCCGGATAGTTCGGAATCCCCTCGAACATCAGCGTGGTCGCGCCGTTCGCCAGCGGCCCGTACACGATGTAGCTATGCCCGGTCACCCAGCCCACATCGGCGGTGCACCAGTAAATCTCGCCGGGATGGTAGTCGAACACATATTGGTGGGTGAAGCTCGCCCACACCATATAGCCGCCGGTGGTGTGCAGCACGCCCTTGGGCTTGCCGGTCGAGCCCGAGGTATACAGAATGAACAGCGGGTCCTCGGCATTCATCTCGGCCGGGCTGTGCACCGGCGAGGCGGCGGCGGTCACCTCCTCATACCACACATCCCGCCCGGCCTGCATCGCCACATCGCCGCCCGTGGCCTTCACCACAATCACGTTCCGCACGCTCGGGCAGGTCTTCAGCGCCTCGTCGGCATTCACCTTCAGCGCCACCTTGCGCCCGCCGCGCCGCCCCTCATCGGCGGTGATCAGCGCAACCGAATTGCAGTCCTGAATCCGGTTGGCGAGCGAATCCGGCGAAAACCCGCCAAACACCACGGAGTGGATCGCGCCGATCCGCGCGCACGCCAGCAGCGCCACCGCCGCCTCCACGATCATCGGCAGATACACGCTCACCACATCGCCTTTTTTAACGCCGAGCGCGCTCAGCGCATTGGCCAGGCGGCACACCTGCTCATGCAACTCCCGGTAGGTCACCTTCTTGGAGACATTCGGGTCATCGCCCTCCCAGATGATCGCGGTCTGCTCCCCGCGCTCGGCCAGATGCCGGTCCAGGCAGTTGGCGGCGGCGTTCAGCGTTCCGTCCTCGAACCATTTAATCGAGACATCCCCGGTAAAAGACGTGTTCTTGATCCTGGTTGGCGCCTTCATCCAGTCCAGGCGCTTGCATTCCTCGGCCCAGAACTCATCGGGCGCGGCGGCGGCCCTGGCGGTCATCTCATCATAGCGTGCCCGCGTTATCAGGGCTGCGGCCGCAATCTCTGGTTTTACCGGCACAACATCCGCATCCGACATGTTCGACCCTCCATGATTTTTATAGCTTCCCCGTTTATGCCAAGAATCCCCCGCATCCGGAAGCCTGTCCCAAATTTTAGCACATCGCTGGCTTCCCCCGGGCTGAAAAATTCAGCTTTCCGCACCTGGCTTCCCGGCCGAAGATCAGGAAGTCGTTGACAATACCAAAGGTTTCTGCGCGAGATTTGACCGCAATCGACTTTGGCTTGACTTGGGAACGCGCTCCCGGCGACCGGACGCATACAAGATTAACCAGAACCCGGTTGTCCCTCAATCCGCGCGGCAGGCGCGCGGCGGGCCAATGTTAAGGAGCGACGACGAGTAATGGCTACCGGCACTGTTAAGTGGTTCAACACCACCAAAGGATATGGCTTTATTGTTCCCCAGGATGGCGGCAAGGATGTCTTCGTCCACATTACCGCCGTGCAGTCCGCTGGCCTGCGCGGCCTGAACGAAGGCCAGAAGGTCACGTTCGACATCGCGATGGAACGCGGCAAGGCCGCCGCCATCAACCTCAAGGCGGTCTGAAAACCCGGCGCCGCTCCCGCGCCGGCCCTGCTGGCTGGCACAGTGCTAACGGGGCCCTTGGGTCCCGTTGTTTTTGTTGCAATCACCCAAAAACGGCGCTACGCCGGCATATTCTTTGGGGTTACATTTTTTCAGATACGTCCAACAGGCATGCCGAGAGCTTGAGCATAATGGTTTGCGGCGCCGTCACCCGCTTTCCACGATCCCGGCTTTCCCCGGCCTCACCGCGAGGATAAGGACATGGACGGTTTAAGTCCCCCGCCAGCCGCGCCGGCCTTCGCGCCCTCCGCCGAGCCGGCCTTCGCCATGCTCGATTCCGCCGTGCGCCGTTTCGGCCCCCGGCCCGCGCTGGATTTTCTGGGCCGCCGCTGGACCTATGAGCAGCTCGGCCAGCTCACAAACCGCGCCGCCGCCGGCCTGCAAAAACTCGGCGTCGTCGCGGGGGTGAATGTCGGCCTCTGCCTGCCCAACACGCCGTATTCCGTCATCATGTACCATGCCATCCTCAAGGCCGGCGGCACGGTGGTCAATTTCAACCCGCTCTACACCCTGCCCGAGATCGAGGCGCAGGCCCGCGAGGCCGATGTCAGCATCATGGTCTCCATGGACCTCGCCCTTATCCACGAGAAAATCGGCAAGCTCGCGGCGGCGGGCCTGTTCAGGCGCGTCATCATCTGCCGCATGCTGCCCGTTCTCCCGCCGCTCAAGGCCCTGGCCATGCGGCTGTTCAAACGTAACGATCTCGGCGCCGTCCCCGATCACGCGCCCTATGTAACCTTTGAACGGCTGACCTCCGGCCCCGCCCAGCCCGCTCCCGTCAGCATAGACCCCGCCCGCCACATCGCGGTGCTGCAATTCACCGGCGGCACCACGGGCAAGCCCAAGGCGGCCCAGCTCACCCACGCCAATATCAGCGTCAATGTCCGCCAGGTCATGGCGGTGCTGCCCGCCATCACCCCCGGCGCGGAGCGCATGCTGGCGGTCCTGCCGTTCTTTCACGTCTTCGCGATGACCGCGGTGATGAACCTCTCCCTGAGCGTCGGCGCTGAAATCATCCTGCTGCCCCGGCTGGACCTCAAGCTCCTGATGCGCACCCTCCACCGCCGCCGGCCAACTTTCCTGCCCGGCGTGCCCACGCTCTTCACCGCCATCAGCAACGCCGCCGAGGCCTCGGGCAAAACCGATCTCAGCTTCATCAAGCTATGCGTCTCCGGCGGCGCCCCGCTCTCCGAGGAAGTGCGCAACCGTTTTGAGCGTATTTCCCATTGCCAGCTGCTGGAAGGCTACGGGCTTTCGGAAACCTCGCCGGTCCTCACGCTTAGCCAGCCTGACGCCAACCGCAAGGGCAGCGTCGGGCGCCCGCTGCCCGGCACCATCATTGAAATCCGCGACCCCGAAAACCCGGGCGTCATCCTGCCGCAAGGCGCGCGCGGCGAAATCTGCGCGCGCGGCCCGCAGGTCATGTCCGGCTACCTGCATCAGCGCGAGGACGCCCAGGTCTTCATCGACGGCGCCCTGCGCACCGGCGACATCGGCTATCTCGACGCCGACGGCTACCTCTTCATCGTTGACCGTATCAAGGATCTCATCATCTGCGGCGGCTACAACGTCTATCCCCGCACCATCGAGGAAGCCGCCTACCAGCACCCCGCCGTGCAGGAGGCCATCGCCATCGGCGTACCCGACCCCTATCGCGGCCAGGCGCCCAAGCTCTTCGTCACCCTGCGCCCCGGCCAGCCAGCCACGCCCGCGCAGATCATGGAATTCCTGCAAACCCGCCTGAACAAGATCGAAATGCCCCGCGCCGTGGAAATCCGCGACACGCTGCCCCGCACCATGGTCGGCAAGCTCTCCAAAAAGGAGCTGGTGGCCGAGGAAACCAGACAGCCCTGAGCCGCCTCGCCGCCGGCCCTTTCGCTTTCGAACAAAACTTGCCACATTCCCGCCATCATGCGCATGCACGCCTCCTGCGCCGCCCGGCCCGGCCCGGACGGTTACGACGCCATTCTGCTCCTGGGCGCCCCGGGCGCGGGCAAGTCTGATTTTCTGCTGCGGCTGATCCATGAAGGCTTCAGCCTCGTCGCCGATGACCAGGTGCTGGTCTGTAACGGCATCGCCAGCGCCCCGGCGGCGCTGGCCGGGCTGCTGGAGGTGCGCGGCCTGGGCATTTTCCGCCTGCCGCATCTGGCCAGCGCGCCGCTGCGCCTGGCCGTCAGCCTCGGCGCGCCCGCCGCCCGCCTGCCGGCGCCGCAAACCCACGCCCCGCTCGGCCTGCCCCTCGTCACCATAGACCCCGCAAGCCCCTCCGCCATCGCCCGCGCCGTGCTGGCGCTGGAGGCCGCCTGCGGCCGCCTCACCCAGGTCGCGGGCAGCTTCGCGTCATGAGCGAGACCAGCCAGAAGCTCAGCATCGTCCTCGTCACCGGCTTCTCCGGCGCGGGCAAGAACGCCATTTTGCGCGCCCTGGAGGATCTCGGCTTCGAAACCATCGACAATCCCCCCCTCGACACGCTGGAGGAACTGGCCAGCCGCGCCGAGAAAAACCTCGCCATCGGGGTTGACACCCGCTCCCGCGGCTTCTCCTCCGAGGCGGTGCTGCAAACCCTGGCCCGCCTGCGCGTGCATCCCGCACTCGCCCCCTCCCTGGTATTCGCCACCGCCACCCAGGACGTGCTGCTGCGCCGCTATTCCGAAACCCGCCGCCGTCACCCGCTCGCGCAATCCGGCCCGGTGGTGGAGGGCATCGCGCTGGAGCGCACGCTCACCGCCCCGCTCGCCCAGGCGGCGGACCTGCGGATCGACACCTCAAACCTCCCGCTCGCCCGCATGCGCGCCATTGTTGAGCAGAATTTCGGCGCCGGCGCCCCGGCCATGGCCATTTCCCTGCTCTCCTTCGCCTATCCCGGCGGCCTCCCGCCCGAGGCCGACCTCGTCTTCGACGCACGATTCCTGCGCAACCCGCATTACGACCCCACCCTGCGCCCGCTCAGCGGCCTGGACCCCGAAATCGGTAACTTCATTGAACATGACCCTGATTTTGCGACTTATTTTACTCAAATCAGGGTCCTGGTTGAATTTTTATTGCCGAGATTCGTGCAGGAAGGAAAAAAATATGCAACAATCTGTATCGGATGTACCGGCGGGCAACACAGATCAGTGTATATGATTGAGAAACTGAAGAGCAGTTTGGGCCAGGCGGGGTGGCGCGTCAGCGTCACCCACCGTGAGGCCGCGAAGTTTGAAGCCGCACGCGCCAACCAGAAATCGCACGCCAAGGAATGAGTCTTTCAACATGATCGGTCTGGTTCTCGTTACCCATGGCGCGCTGGCCATCGCCCTGCGCGACGCCATGGAACATGTTGTCGGCAAGCAGAGCAACGTCGCCACCGTCTGCGTCGAATCCGACGCCGAATTTGAAAGCCAGCGCGCTGAAATCGCCCGCCGGCTGGAGGAGGTCAATTCCGGTGACGGCGTCATCCTGCTGACCGACATGTTCGGCGGCACGCCCAGCAACCTGGCGATGTCGATGCTGAGCCAACCGGGCGTTGAGATCATCGGCGGCGTCAACCTGCCCATGCTGGTGAAGCTCGCGAAAATCCGCGGCACGCAGGCATTGGCCGAGGCCGTGCGCTGCGCCGAGGAGGCGGGGCGCAAATACATCTGCTCCGGGCACGATATTCAAAGCCCCACCACCACCCCGCGCGCCGCTGAATAAGCATGAGCGAGCACAGCGCGGCGATTGCGATGGATGTCGGCATCGTCAACAGGCGCGGCCTGCACGCGCGCGCGGCGGCCAAGCTCGTCACCTTGGCCGAGCGCTTCAGCGCCTCGGTTGATGTCGTCAAGGACGGCCAGACCGTCTCCGCCCGCTCCATCATGGGGCTGATGATGCTGGGTGCCGGCCAGGGCAGCAAGGTGCGCCTCGTCGCCGAGGGGTTTGACGCGAGGGAGGCTCTGGACGCCATTGCCGCGCTCATCGAGGCCGGCTTCCATGAAACTGACTAACCACGCCGAGCAGCGTTTCACCGGCCATCCGGTTTCCCCCGGCATCGGTATCGGCCCGGTCTATGAGACCGGCGAGCCCGCCCTCGTCATCGCGCACAAAAAAATCGCGGCGGTTGACGTGGCGGCCGAAATGGCCCGGCTGGAGGAGGCGCTGGCCCGCTCGCGCCACCAGCTCGGCAAGCTCAAGGGCCGCCTCGCCGCCCTGCCCGAGCACAGCCAGTCCGAAATCGCGCCGCTGATCGACGCCTACCTCCACATGCTCGGCCCCTCGCGGCTGATGCGCGGCATCAAGGCCCGGGTGCAGGACGGGCTGACCGCCGCCGAAGCCGCCGTCCAGGCCGAATCCGAGGCCCAGGCCGAGGCCATCCTGGCCCTCACCGGGTCTGACCGCCAAGGCCGCGCCCGCCGCGCCGAGGAAGTGCGCGAAATCGGCCGCCGCATCCTGCGCAACCTCACCCGCCAGCCCTTCCGCAGCTTCGCCGGCCTGCCCCAGGGCTGCATCCTCGCCGCCAGCGACCTGCGCCCAGCCGACGCCGCACTCATCCAGCCCGCCAATTTCGCCGGCATCATCACCGAGGAAGGCGGCGCCGACGGCCACACCGCCGTCATGCTGCGCGCGCTGGGCCTGCCCGCGGTGCTGGGCGCCGCCGGCGTGCTCGCCGCCGCCGCGCCCGGCACCCTCGCCATCATTGACGGCGACACCGGCACCATCACCCTCAACCCCAGTCAGCTCAGCCTCGATGCCGCGCGGCAAAAGCTCGCCGCCATCACCCGCACCCGCCGCGCCCTCAGCCGCCTGCAACGCCTGCCCGCCGCCACGCGTGATGGCACCTCCGTCAGCCTGCAAGCCAATCTCGAGCTGCCCTTCGAGCTGCCGATGATCGCCGAATCCGGCGCCCAGGGCATCGGCCTGCTGCGCAGCGAGTTCATCTTCATGAACCGCGAAATCCTCCCCGATGAGGACACCCAGGCGCAGATCTACCAGAACATCGTTGATGCGATGGACGGCGACCCGGTGACCATCCGCGTGCTCGACTGGGGCTCCGACAAGGAGATCGAGGCGCTCAGCGCCTACCTGCCGCTGCATGATGAGCCAAACCCGGCGCTCGGCCTGCGCGGCATCCGCCTGCTGCTGCGCCACCCGGCATTGCTGGAAACCCAGCTCGCCGCCATCCTGCGCGCCGGCGCCGCCGGGCCGGTGCGCATCATGCTGCCCATGGTCTCGCTCGCCGCTGAAATCCTCGCCGCCCGCGAGATCTACAGCCGCGTCTGGAAGCGCCTGAAGCGCAAGGGCGTGCGCATGGCCGCGCAAAAGCCGCCGCTCGGCATCATGGTGGAAACCCCGGCCGCCGCCCTGGCCGCCCGCCAGCTCGCCAGCCATGCGGATTTTTTCGCCATCGGCACCAACGACCTCACAATGTACACCCTGGCGGCTGACCGTGGCCTGCCCGTGGGCAGCAAATTGTACGATCCCCTGGAGCCGGTCGTCCTCAACCTCATCAGCCTTACGGCGCGCGCCGCCGCCGAGGCCAAAATCCCCGTCTCGCTCTGCGGCGAGCTCGCCAGCCGCCACCAGGCCGCGCCCCTG
Organism: Pseudomonadota bacterium; assembly: GCA_021808985.1. GTDB lineage: Bacteria > Pseudomonadota > Alphaproteobacteria > Acetobacterales > Acetobacteraceae > Acidocella. The sequence goes on along the minus strand of JAKBAQ010000016.1, from coordinate 13,152 downwards.
CTGCTGGGCCTTGGCATCCACCAGCTTTCCATGCACGGCAACGCCATCCCCCGGGTCAAGCGCGCCATCCGCGCCGTCACCCAGCCGCAATGCGCCGAAATGGCCGCGGCCGCCCTCGCCGCGCCAGACGCCGACGCCGTGCGGGAGATCATCCGCGACGCCTGAGCGCCGCGCCCGCCTACCTGCCGGTGGCCATCAGCACCACCACCAGCGCGATGGCGACGCCCTGCAGGATCACCCGCAGCCGCATCAGCTTGTTGGAGGTGCGCGGATCGCGGTTGGCGTCCACCATGCCGATCGCGCCGATCAGCATGACCACGACAACCGCCAGCATATCGGCCGCCAGCAGGGCTATGATAAAATCTCTCATGGCGCCCATATAAGCCCGGCACGGGCGTTCTGCATACCGCCCGCCCGTGCCATCCTTGGTTGACTCCGCCGCCATAACCCGTTCTGGCTCCCCACATGCGCATAGCTCCTCTTTTCGCCCTGCTCCTCGTCCTGGCATCTGGCATCCCGGCGCTCAGCCGGGCCGCAACCCAGCCGCTGGCCGCGCCAGCCGCCGCCACCACCACCACGGCGGCATCCGCCCCGGCCAAGCCGGCCAGCGCCATCATTCCCGGCTCGCCGCTGGCCGCGCTCACCGCCGCCGCCGCCCCCAGCGCGGCTGATGCTGACGCCAACACCCCAGCCCCCTTCGGCACCACCCTGTTCGGCTTCGCCCTCGCCAACACATTGGGAGGCGAGGCGGCGCACACCTTTGATGATTTCCTCTCCGCCATCCGCCGCTCCACGCAGCTCACCCCGGTCTGGCAGTGGCTGCGCGGCTTCTCGCAATACCCGCTGCGCCGCGCGCATCTCATCAGCATCGCGGAGGGTCTGGGCCTCACCATTTTGCCGGCACTCCTCGTGGAGCTGGCCCTGCGCCTCGCCCTGGCGCGCGCGCGCAGCGGGCTCATCAGCCGCTCCGTGCCATCTCCCGCCGCCGCGCCGCCTGACGATGAGGAAGAGCACGGCCTGGCCGACGCCGAGGCCGGCGGCAGCGAAAAACTCCCCGGCCGGCGCGTCTCGCTGCGCGCCTGGGGGCGGCGCGGCCTGTTCGCCATGCTCTATTCCGGCCTGCGGCTGCTGCCGCTGTTCGGCTTCGCGCTCACCGTCGCGGCGTTGCTGGGCAGCGGCCTGGCCAGCGCCCGCCCGGCGCATCTGGCTGTCGCGGGCATCACCAACGCCTATGTCCTGGCGCGCATCCTGTTGGAGGTGCTGGCCATCCTCGTCGCCCCCGGCGCGCCCAGCCTGCGCCTCATCGCCATGCCGAGCCGGCGCGCCACCACGCTGATGCGCCAGGCCATGGCGCTGCTGGCCACCGGCTTTTTCGGCTATGCCGTGGTCTCCATCGCCCAGCTTCTGGGCATCGCCGAGTCCGGCGCCATGGTGCTCACGCGGCTCATCGCCCTGGTCATCCATATCGAAATCGCCATCGCCATCTGGAACAGCCGCCGCCTGGTGGGGCGCTGGATCGCCGGCGCCCCCGAGGCCGGTAACGCCTTCGCCGCCTTCCGCCGGCGGATGGGCCGCATCTGGCACTACCCCGCATTGTTTTACATTCTGGCCCTCTGGGTGGCCTGGGCGGGCGGCGTGCAGAATGCCTTCGGCGTGCTGCTGCGCGTGGTCCTGGTCTGCCTCGCCGCCCTGGTGCTCGGGCGCATCGCCTGGAACGGCAGCTCCCTGCTGCTGGAGCGCGCCTTTCCCGACGCTTCGGAATCCGCCCATCCGGCCCTCTTCGCCCGCGCGCGCGCCTATCACCCGCTCATCCGCATGCTCATCCGCGCCGGCATCGCCATCCTGGTCGTCGTGCTCGTGCTGCAGGGCTGGGGGGTCAACGCCTTTGGCTGGCTGCTCACCAACCCCATCAGCGTCAGCCTCATCAATGCCGGCATTTCCATCGTCATCACCATCGCCGTCGCCCTGGCGCTGTGGGAATGCGCCAACCTGCTGCTCGCCGGGCGTATTGAGCGTTTCGCCGCCACTGGCCGCTCGCGCCAGGCATCGCGCCTGCGCACCCTGCTGCCCATGCTCCGGGCCACCATCGGCGTTTCCATCTCGCTGGTCGCCGGGCTCATCTGCCTCTCGAAAATCGGCGTCAACGCGGCGCCGCTGCTGGCCGGCGCCGGCGTGCTTGGCATCGCCATCGGCTTTGGCAGCCAGAAGCTGGTGCAGGACATCATCACCGGCCTCTTCCTGCTGCTGGAGGACGCCATGCAGGTGGGCGACTATGTCTCCCTCGCCGGGATGACCGGCACGGTCGAGCGTCTCTCCATCCGCACCATCCGCCTGCGCGGCAGCGACGGCTCGAACAACATCATTCCCTTCTCCGCCGTCACCACCGTCACCAACATGACCCGCGATTTCAGCTACGCGCAGATCTCCATCGATGTCGGCTATCAGGAAAACCTGAACCGCGTCTTCACCGTCCTGCGTGACATCGCCCGCACCATGCGCGCCGAATCCGCCTGGGGCGCGATGATCCGTGACGACTTCCAGCTCTTCGGGCTGGACCAGTTCGGCGCCAACGGCCTGGTCATCACCGGGCAGATCCGCACCGGCCCCGGCCAGCACTGGGCCGTGCGGCGGGAGTTTTACGCCAGGGTCTACAAGCGCTTCGCCGAGGAGGGGATCACGATCCCCACGGGCCAGCAGAGCTTCACCATAGACCCCGCCGTGCTGCGCACCCTGGCCGCCGCCGCCCTGCCCCGGCCAGGGGCGGAATAGCGGCTCATTCCTTTTCCGAGATGAACCCGCCCAAAATGGGGCGGCCGTGAAATTTTGAGCTTTACTAACATAATGTTAGGATAAAAACCTCACGGATGCTCCACGTGGAGCATTCTCACCCCGGCGCATCCTCGCCCGCGCCGTCATCCTCGTGTGCATCCTCCGCCGGCGCGGCGGCGGGCAGGGCGTAGCCGCCGGTCAGCCAGCGCCCCAAATCCACCTGCGCGCAGCGCGGCGAGCAAAATGGCCGGTGCGCCGCCACCGCCGGCTTCGCGCAGATCGGGCAGAGATGTCTCATCGCAACACCTCATGCAGTCCCGGCCGCACCCGGCGCCGCGCGATCTCGGCAAAGCCCAGATGCGAGAATCCCAGAAATGACGGCCGCAAAAAATCCCGCGCCAGCGCCGTGCCCAGCGGTGCCGCCAGCTTGGCCCGCGCGGCGGGCTTCATGCCGGCGAAATCCACCAAAATCCCGCCCGAGAGGTTGCGCAGCACGATCTGCCGGCAAATCTCCGGGATGATCGCCAAATTCAGCGCCAGCTGAGAAACCCCGGAGCCCGCCCCGGCATCGATATCGATCAGCACCGCCGCCGGCGCGGGCGTTATATGCATCACCGCCCCCAGCGGCAGCGGGGCGCAAGGCTCGGCCAGCCCGGCCACCTCATCCTCCAGCACGGCGTCGAACGCCCCGGCATCATGGCGCAGCCGCCCCTCCAGCCGGGGCTGCAGCTCGGCGCACAGCGCGTAATCATCCACCAGAATCTCATCCGCCACCCGCGCCGCCAGCTCCAGCAGCGGCCCCTCTCCCCGGCGGGTGAGGCCCGGCCGGTCGCCCGGCGGCTCGTCAGCCGCCGCCAGCCGCGGCCCCTTGCCGCCCTGGGCGCCGCGCGTCACCCGCACGGCCACATAGGCGCCAGCCGCAAGCCCCTTGCCGCCCGCGCTGTCAGGCAAAAATCCCGAAACCCCGCCAAGCTCCACGAACCGCCCGGCCATGGCGGGCAGCACCGCCTCCACCCGCCCGGTATAGACATCGCCGACCCCATCCGGCGCCGCCAGGTCCCAGATCCAGAATTCCTCCAGAACATCGCCCGCGAGCCGGGCCACCCGCACCACATCCCCCCGGCGCGAGACCCGGATCATCCGTGCCCCAGCCCGCGCAGGAGCATCGCCGTCTCATGCAGCGGCAGGCCGACCACGGCGGAATATGAGCCGGAGACGAAATTCACGAACGCGGCGGCCTTGCCCTGAATGGCATATCCCCCGGCCTTGCCGCGCCATTCGCCGTCATCAAGGTAGGCGCGCAGCTGCGCCGCATCCAGCCGGGCGAAGCCCACCACCGCGCCCACCACGCGGCTCGCCACCCGCCCGTCGGGCGCGCGCACGGCAACGCCGGTATAAACCCGGTGGCGCCGGCCGGAGAGCAGCTTGAGGCATTTTTCCGCCTGTTCCAGGCTTTCCGCCTTGGGCAATATGCGCGCCCCGGCGGCCACCACCGTGTCGGCGGCGACCACGAAGCCATCGCCGGGCACCAGCTTGGCCAGGGCGAGGCGCAGCGCATGGGCGCGGGGCGGCTCACCCGCCAGCGGCGTTTCGTCAATGTCAGGAGCGATAATCCGCGCCGGTTCGATCCCGATCTGGCGCAGCAGTTCAAGCCGTCTGGGGCTGGCCGAAGCCAGGATCACTTGAAGCGGAATGTGATCCGGCCCTTGGTCAGGTCATAAGGGGTCATCTCGACATTCACACGATCCCCGGCCAGAACCCGGATGCGGTTCTTGCGCATCTTGCCGCTGGTGTGGGCGAGGATCACATGGTCATTGTCCAGCTTGACGCGGAACATCGCGTTGGGAAGCAGTTCAGTGACCATGCCGCTGAACTCGATCATATCTTCTTTAGACAAACACACCTCGCGCAAAATGCTGGAACGCTAGCGGTGAAATGGGCTTAACTTTTCCTCCGGTCAAGCTTTTCCAAGCCGCAGCGCCACCGAGGCGGCGTGCGCGCCCAGGTTTTCGGCCGTGGCCAGGGCCACGGCGGCGGGGCCGATCGCCTCCAGCGTGCCGGGGGCGAGCTTCATCCAGGTGGTGCGCTTCATGAAATCATACACTGAAAGCCCGGAGGAGAAGCGCGCGGTGCCCGAGGTGGGCAGCACATGGTTGGGGCCGGCCACATAGTCGCCGATGGCCTCCGGGCAGTTATGCCCCAGGAAAACCGCGCCGGCATGGCGGATTTTGGCGAAGATGGGCTCAGCCCCGGCCAGCATGAGCTGCAGATGCTCCGGCGCGATGCGGTTGGCCAGCTCCACGGCCTCGTCCCAGTCATGCGCCAGGATCACCGCGCCGTGGCGCTGGAGGCTCTGCGCCGCGATGGCCGCGCGCGGCAGGGTCTCCAGGGCGGCCTTCACCGCGTCCAGCACGCTGGCGGCCAGGGCGCCGCTGGTGGTGATGAGGATCGCCTGCGCCGCCTCGTCATGCTCGGCCTGGGCCAGCAGGTCGAGCGCTAGATGCGCGGGGTTGGCGCTGTCATCGGCCAGGATCAGCACTTCCGAGGGGCCGGCGATGGCGTCGATGCCGACCTGGCCGAAAACCTGGCGCTTGGCCTCGGCCACATAGGCGTTGCCCGGGCCGGTGATGCGGTCCACCTTGGCGATCTGCCGCGTGCCATAGGCCATGGCGGCCACGGCCTGGGCGCCGCCGATGCGGTAGATCTCCCGCACCCCGGCCATTTTGGCGGCCGCCAGCACCAGCGGGTTGAGCACGCCATCAGGCGCTGGAACGCAGCAGGCGATCCGCTCCACCCCCGCGACCTTGGCGGGGATGGCGTTCATCAGCACCGAGGAGGGGTAGGACGCCTTGCCGCCCGGCACATAGATGCCGACCGAATCCAGCGCCCGCCAGCGCATGCCAAGGGTGGCGCCGGCCTCGTCGGTGAAGCGGATGTCCTGCGGCAGCTGCGCGCGGTGGAAACGCTCAATCCGCGCGGCGGCCAGGGCCAGGGAGTCGTGCAGGGCATGCGGGATTTCGGCGGTGGCGAGGGCGATTTCATCGGCGCTGATGCGCAGCTCGTCGGCGTTCAGGGCCACCCGGTCAAACTTGTTGGTGTAGTCCAGCACCGCGGCGTCGCCGCGGGCGCGGACCTCGGCGATGATCTCGCGCACCTGCGCGCCGAGCTGCGGCTCATCCGCCGAACGGTCTAGCAGGGCGCTGAATTGCGGGGCGAAATGCGGCTGCGCGGTGGAGAGGAATTTCATGCGGCGAGCGCCTTGCGGAAATTTTCGATCCAGAAATTGATCTCGTCGGGCCGGGTTTTCAAGGCGATGCGGTTGACGATGAGGCGCGAGGAGACATGGGCGATCACGTCGGTTTCCACCAGCCCGTTGGCCTTGAGGGTGCTGCCGGTCTGCACCAGATCAACGATGAGGCGCGAGAGGCCGAGGCCGGGGGCAAGCTCCATGGAGCCGTTCAGCTCCACGACCTCGGCCTGGATGCCCTTGGCGGCGAAATGCTTCTTGGCCAGGTTGGGGTATTTGCTGGCGACCCGGATGCGCGAGAGCGAGGCGAAATTGGTGTGCACATCGTCCTTGGGCTCAGCCACCGAAATGCGGCAATGGCCGATGCCAAGGTCGAGCGGGGCGTAGATTTCCTGATAGTCGAACTCCATCAGCACATCGCCGCCGCAGATGCCGATCTGGGCGCCGCCGAAGGCGACGAAGGTGGCGACATCGAAGGAGCGCACGCGGATCACGTCCAGCTCCGGATGGTTGGTGGGAAAACGCAGCCGCCGGCTCGATTCATCGGCGTAATCGGCGGCTGGGGCAATGCCGGCGCGGGCGAGGAGGGGGCCGGCCTCATCGAGGATGCGGCCTTTGGGAAGGGCGAGGACAATCGACATGGCAGGGGATTACCATCCTGGCCGGGGGGAGGCTAGTATCCAGTCCGGGCCGCCGGCCAGAGGCGGTGGGCGGGCTCCGACGGGATTTGATTGATGCAGATCAAAGCTGAAACAAATTGAATTTGTTAGCCTGCTGAAAATGCGCGGAGGGGTTGCGGGCGCGCAACCTGGGATGGCTGGCGCCGGATAAGATCCAGGCCGCTCAAGGCTGATTCGGGAACAGGGATGTTGACCATGAACAATGAAGGCATGCCGGTATTTGGCCACAAACATGTTGAAACGGCGCCGGCGGATGACCCGGCCGTGGAGAAGGCGAAGGTGGGGGCCGTGTTCTCGCCCCTGCCGCCGCCGCGGCCAGCACCCAACTACGGCTATGACCCCAGCCACGCCCAGGCGGGGGCGAGCGCGCAGACGGGGCGCGCGGCGCGCGAGGATATTGCGAAACTGCGCGAGATTTGCCTGACGAAAATAGACGCGCAGGCGGTGGCCACGCTGGAGCCGGACCGCTTATGGGTGGAGGTTGAGCGGCTCGTTTCGCAGTTGGCGAGCGAGCAGCATGTGCAGATGAATATCAGCGAGCAGCGCCAGCTGGCGAGCGCGCTGGTGGATGACATGATCGGCCTGGGGCCGCTGGAGCCGCTGCTGCTGGATGACAGCATCACCGATATCGTGGTGAACGGGCCTGACAGAACCTTCATCGAGCGCGGCGGCAAGCTGATGCGCGCGGAGGTGCGTTTCAGGGACTGGGAGCATCTGACCAATATCTGCCAGCGGATCGCGGCCTCGGTGGGGCGGCATGTGGATGAGGGCAGCCCGATGGTGGATGCCCGGCTGAAGGATGGCTCGCGCGTGAATGTGGTGCTGCCGCCGCTGACCCTGGACGGGCCGGCCATTTCGATCCGCAAGTTCAGCAAGAAGACCATGGATTTTCAGCAGCTGATCGGCTTTGGCTCGCTGACGCCATCAATTGCGCGGATTTTGGAGATTTGCGCGCGCTGCCGGCTGAATGTGATCATCTCCGGGGGGACGGGCTCGGGCAAGACCACGCTGATGAACGCGCTTAGCCAGTATATCGACCCGAGCGAGCGCATTGTGAGCGTGGAGGATGTGGCGGAGCTGCAGTTGCAGCAGCCCGATATCGTGCGGATGGAGACCAGGCCGCCGAGCCTGGAGGGCAAGGGCGAGGTGGACACGCGCGATTTGGTGCGCAACGCGCTGCGGATGCGCCCGGACCGGATTATCGTGGGCGAGGTGCGCGGCTCCGAGGCCTTCGACATGCTGCAGGCGATGAATACCGGGCATGCCGGCTCGCTTTCCACGATTCACGCCAACAGCACGCGCGATGCGCTCTCGCGCATCGAGAACATGGTGCAGATGTCGAACATGGGGTTGTCGTCAAAATCAATCCGCGCCGAGATGGTGGCGGCGATTAACGTGATTGTGCAGCTGGACCGCCAGCGCGACGGCGTGCGGCGGGTGAGCGAGGTGACCGACATCACCGGGCTTGAGGGGGATGTTGTGCTGATGAAGGATATTTTTAAATTGCAGGTGCTGGGCGAGGCGCGCGACGGGCGGTTGATGACGCGCTACCATATCGACCGCAGCCAGCCCTCGTTTTATGAGAAGCTGACCTATTTCGGCCTCGAGGGCGCCTGGATGCAGGCGATGGAGGAAGCCGCGCGCGACCCGGGCATGACGAGCGCGCCGTTGTGAGGGCGGGTTAGCCGATCCGCTCAATGCGCGCGCCGCAGGCGGCGAGCTTCTGCTCCACGGATTCGTAGCCGCGGTCGAGATGGTAGACGCGGGCGATGGTGGTTTCACCCTCGGCGGCCAGGGCGGCGAGGACCAGGGAGAAGGATGCGCGCAGGTCGGTCGCCATGACCTGGGCGCCGGAGAGCTTGCGCACGCCGCGGATGATGGCCGAGGAGCCATGCGCGTTGATCTTGGCTCCCATGCGGTTTAGCTCGGGCACGTGCATGAAGCGGTTTTCAAAAATGGTTTCGGTGATCAGCGAGGCGCCCTCGGCCACGGCCATGAGGGCCATGAACTGGGCTTGCATGTCGGTCGGGAAGCCGGGGAAGGGCTCGGTGACGACATCGACGCCGTGCAGGCCGTTGGCGCGCTCCACCCAGAAGCCGTTTGGTTCCTCGGTGATGACCACCCCGGCCTCGCGCAGGCTGGAGAGAACGGCGCCGAGATCGGCGGCGCGGGCGCCTTCGAGGAAGACCTTGCCGCCGGTGATGGCGGCGGCGCAGGCGTAGGTGCCGGTTTCTATCCGGTCTGGCAGGATGGCGTGCCGGGCGCCGTGCAGGGATTTGACGCCGTGGATGACCAGCGTGTCGGTGCCGGTGCCCTCGATTTGCGCGCCCATGGCGGTGAGGCAGGCGCAGAGGTCGCTGATCTCGGGCTCGCGGGCGGCGTTTTTGAGGGTGGTGACGCCATCGGCCAGGGTGGCGGCCATGAGCAGATTCTCAGTGGCGCCGACGGAGACGAAGGGGAAGACGATTTGCGCGCCGCGCAGGCCGGTGGGGGCGCTGGCCTCGATGTAACCGGCGTCCAGCTTGATGACCGCGCCCATGGCCTCCAGGCCCTTGAGGTGAAGATCCACCGGGCGGGTGCCGATGGCGCAGCCGCCGGGCAGCGAGACGCGGGCGGCGCGCCGGCGCGCCAGCAGCGGGCCGAGCACCAGGATGGAGGCGCGCATTTTGCGCACGATCTCATACGGGGCGAGGGTGTTGGTGATGTCGCCGCCCAGCGAGAGGGTGCGCCCCGAGGGCTCCACCGCGATGCCGTGCTGCGCCAGGAGGGCGGCCATGGTTGCAAGGTCAGCCAGTTTGGCGACGTTGGAGAGGATGAGGCGCTCATCGGTGAGCAGGCCGCAGGCCATGAGCGGGAGGGCGGCGTTTTTGGCGCCGGAAATGGCGATGGTGCCGCGCAGGGGCACGCCGCCGGTGATGCGAATGGAGTCCATGACTATATCCTACTGCAAGACGCGCGGGAGATCACATTCTGGGCAGCGCGACGCCGCGCTGGCCCATATATTTGCCGGATTTGTCGGCATAGGAGGTCTCGCAAGGGGATGAGCCCTGGAGGAAGAGGAACTGGCAGATGCCCTCGCCGGCGTAAATCTTGGCGGGCAGGGGGGTGGTGTTGGAGATTTCGATGGTCACCTGGCCTTCCCATTCGGGCTCCAGCGGGGTGACGTTGACGATGATGCCGCAGCGCGCATAGGTGGATTTGCCCAGGCAAATGACCAGAATATCACGCGGGATGCGGAAATATTCGACCGTGTGGGTGAGCGCGAAGCTGTTGGGCGGGATGATGCAGAGGGGGCCGGTGCGGTCAACGAAGCTGTTGGGGTTGAAGTTTTTGGGGTCGACGACGGCGGAGTCGACATTCGTGAAAATCTTGAAATGGTCGGAACAGCGGGCGTCGTAACCGTAGGAGGAGAGGCCGTAGGAGACCACGCCATCGCGCTTTTGCTCCTCCACGAAGGGGGAGATCATATTATTTTCAAGAGCTTGGGTGCGAATCCAATGGTCGGGCATCACGGGCATTTGGGGGGTTCCTCCGCCGGCGGGGTGGCTTGGCCGGCCTTGGCGCGGGCTTGCGCCTTGCGCCGGTGCAAATTGGCGCGCAGGGCCTCAGCCTCACGCGCGGCCTTGGCGCTGGCGCGGGCGGCGGCGGCGAGCGCGGCCTTGGCCGGATTTTTTGCGTCTGACATGGTTGTCTTGAAGCCGGGGGGGGGGAATGCGTCAAGGCCCTGTTGCGTCATGGCCAATGCGGCGATATAGGGCGGCACCGCGTATGCTGTCATAGCTCAGGGGTAGAGCACTTCATTGGTAATGAAGAGGTCCTGGGTTCAATTCCCAGTGACAGCACCAGCGGGGTTGAAACCGGGGGAAGGTTGGTTTAGTCCCTCGGAGGTGTGCCCAAGTAGCTCAGTTGGTAGAGCATGCGACTGAAAATCGCAGTGTCACTGGTTCGATTCCGGTCTTGGGCACCATTTTCCCGCTGAACGGGCGGCGTTTTCCCGCTAAAGTGATGAAAAAAAATTATTCCGCACGGGAATGCTCTGGCCTTTATTGTAGGCGCAGGCTAGATATTTGGCGGCGCGCCTGGTCTTTATCGTGTGGGCCCCGAGCGTTTTGAAATTTGGAAACACCGGTTTGGGCGGTAACGTCTGGCCAGGACTGTGTAACAGGAAAGAAGTTAGAAACATGTCTAAAGCATTTATTGCTGAGGTTATTCAGAATTCCGCTGAAATTACCGGCGTTGCGGCGAATCGCACGGCCGCGGAGCTGATCGACGCCGTGGTTAAGGAATTGAAGAAGAACGGTAAGTTCACGCTGCCGAGCTTTGGCACCTTTACCGTGCGCAAGACCAAGGCGCGCAAGGGCGTGAATCCGCGCACGGGCGAAGAGATTAAGGTGAAAGCTGGCAAGACCGTGCGCTTCAAGGCCTCGCCGAGCCTGAAGAAGATGGTTTGAAGTTAAGAAAAAGTTAGTAAAGTTTAGGTGAGACAGCGGCCCGGGGCGACTCGGGCCGCTTTTTTTCAACGAACCGTGATGGGGTGGTTGCGAGGCATTTTCATTTTGGCCAGATATTGGCTGGAATAGATGCAAGGCCGGCGGACGGGGGCGTTTGTTGGGGCGCGGCTAGATGTCGATATCCGTGACGGTGCCTGCATTTTCCTGAATGAAGGCGAAGCGGAGCTCGGGGCGCTTGCCCATCAGGTTTTCCACCATGTTGGAGGTTTCGGCGCGCGATTCGGGCGGCGCGGTGATGCGCAGCAGGGTGCGCTTTTGCGGGTCCATGGTGGTTTCCTTCAGGACCTGCGGCGGCATTTCACCCAGGCCCTTGAAGCGGCTGACCTCCAGCTTGGCGCCGGGCTTGAAGGTTTTGAGGAGTTTTTCGCGCGCGGCGTCGTCCATCGCGTAGAGGCTCTTGGCACCTTGCACGATGCGGTAGAGCGGCGGCTGGGCGAGGAAGACATGGCCGTGGCGGATGAGCTCGGGCAGCTCACGGTAGAAGAAGGTCATCAGCAGGGAGGCGATGTGGGCGCCGTCGACGTCGGCGTCGGTCATGATGATGATGCGCTCATAGCGCAGGTTGGCGCGGTTGAAGTTCTGGCCGGCGCCGCAGCCGAGCGCCTCGATCAGGTCTTTCAGCTCCTGGTTCTGGCGCAGTTTCTCGGTGGAGGCGGAGGCGACGTTGAGGATTTTGCCCTTGAGGGGCAGGATGGCCTGGGTGTTGCGGTTGCGGGCCTGCTTGGCGGAGCCGCCGGCGGAGTCGCCCTCGACCAGGAAAATTTCCGTGCCCTCGGCGTTTTCGGTGCTGCAATCAGCCAGTTTGCCGGGCAGGCGCAGGCGGCGGGTGGCGGATTTGCGCGGGGTGTCTTTCTGCTCCTTGCGGCGGATGCGCTCCTCGGCGCGCTCTATGATGAAGGCCAGGAGATTGTCGGCATTGGCGGGGTCGCCGGCGAGAAAATGATCAAAACGGTCGCGCAGGGAGATTTCGGTGAGGCGGGCGGCCTCGGGGGTGGTGAGTTTTTCCTTGGTCTGGCCTTGGAATTGCGGCTCGCGGATGAACAGGGAGAGCTTGGCGCGCAGGCAGCCCAGAATGTCATCGGCGATGATGCCGGCGCCGCGCTTGTTGTTGCGCTGCTCGGCCCAGGCGCGCAGGCCCTTGAGCAGGGCGGCGCGGAAGCCGGCCTCATGCGTGCCGCCGAGCGGGGTGGGGACGGTGTTGCAGTAGGTGTCGAGGCTGGAGTCGCCACGCTCAACCCAGGCGCAGGCCCATTCCAGCTTGCCTTGGTTGGAGCCGTCTGGCCCTGCCGGGAATTTGGCTTCGCCGGCCCAGATCTCGGGCAGGATCTGGGGGGTGGCGCCGAGCTCGGCGGCCAGCGAATCGCGCAGGCCGCCGGGGAAATGCAGCTCGGCGCTGGCCGGGGTTTCAGAGTCGCCCTTGAGGAGGGCGGGATCACACGACCATTTGATGCGCACGCCGCGGAAGAGATAGGCCTTGGAACGGCAGAGCCGGTGGAGGCGGGCGGGGGAGAATTGCTTGTCGCCGAAGATTTCAGGGTCTGGCGTGAAGCGGATGGTGGTGCCGCGGCGGTTCTGGATGGGGCCGGCCTCGATGAGGCGGGTGGTGGGGACGCCTTTGGCGAATTCCTGACGGTAGAGTTTTTTGTCGCGCGCGACCTCGGCGGTGAAGGCGCTGGAGAGGGCGTTGACGACCGAGGAGCCGACGCCGTGCAGGCCGCCGGAGGTGGCGTAGGCCTTGCCGGAGAATTTGCCGCCAGAGTGCAGGGTGGTGAGGATGACCTCAAGCGCGGATTTGTTCTTGAACTTCGGGTGCGGGTCGACCGGGATGCCGCGGCCATTGTCACGCACGGTGAGGGTGTTGCCGGATTCCAGCGACATCTCGATGCTGCTGGCGTGGCCGGCGACGGCTTCGTCCATGGAATTATCGAGGATCTCGGCGGCGAGA
>JAKBAQ010000204.1 GCA_021808985.1 Pseudomonadota bacterium | reverse complement strand
TGCCACAGCTCGGGGAGCTGCGCGGCCAATTCGTAAGCCGACACGCGCGGCGGCGGCATTACCGGCAGGGTGTTGGACTCGGGCGGGGATATGGTAGAGGCGGCATCAGCCTTTGGCATGGGTAAGCTCCGTTCTTGAGGTTATGGCCAGGGCGAGGCTCCTACCCCTCGCTCTGGCCGCTTCGCAGCTTGCGAAGTCGTCAAATTCTATGTCATAAAAGACGACATTAGCAAGGTCTGTGTCATGAAAAACGACATTATCCCGGCACAGCTAAGGGCCGCTCGGGCTTTAATCGGCTGGTCGCGGGACAAACTGGCCGAGAACGCGGGCACCACAGAGCGCACGATTGCTCGAATAGAGGACGGCCAAACAAACCCCAGGCGCTCAACAGCCTCCGCCATCCGCACAGCCCTCGAGGCGGCGGGCGTGCAATTCATCCCGGAGAATGGCGGCGGCGCTGGCGTGCGCCTGGCCAAGCCGGGCGATGGCGAATAAAGCCGCAATAGTGTAAAACAGCACTCGCACCCGCAACACCGCCCCCCCCAGGGCAGAGCCGGGCTTGGAAGACCCCGCAAGGGGCCGGTTCAGGGCCAAGCGATGACAAGCCCCCTAGACCGCAAAAACCCCGCCCTAACCCGGCGGGGTTTGTCATTTCAGCGCGCGAACGCCGTTCGCACCCCGCCGCGCGGCGGCATCAAAAAAGCGTTGCCCAGGGTGATTTATGTAACTACAATAAATACGTGAAAATCACCTTCGACCCTGCCAAGCGCGAAGCAACCCTTACCCATCGCGGCCTTGATTTTGCCGATGCGGCGGCGGTGTTTTCTGGCCGCCACGCTACGGTGAGAGATGACCGGCAGGACTATGGCGAGGACCGCTTTATAACGGCGGGCTTTCTGGCGGGGCGGCTGGTGGTGATGGTTTGGACGCCACGCGACGGGGCGCGGCGGATTATCTCGATGAGGCATGGACATGAACGGGAAGCACAGCGCTGGCAGAAACACATGGGTTGATCCGGACGACGCCCCGGAATTGACCGATGAGTTTTTCGAGCGCGCCACATTGCGGGAAGGCACCCACATCATCCGCCGGGGGCGGCCAAAGGCCGCGAGCCCAAAGGTGCAGGTGACGTTGAGGCTTGACGCGGGCGTGGTGGAAAACCTGCGCGCCACGGGGCCGGGCTGGCAGACGCGCGCCAATGACATTTTGAAGCGATCTCTCGCCAGCCGCCGCCAAAAGGCTGGATAAGGCACCGCACCCCACAAAAGCCCGCACGGCCCGCCGCGCGGCGGCGAACACAAGGCCGGTCAGCGGGTGAGCGCGCTCACAAACCCGACCACCACAATCACCAGCGCCACCAGCCCCAAGAGCGTGAGCAATGGCCGCCCGCCGCCGCCCTGGCGCGGCTGCACGGGCGCGCCCTCGGCTTGGCCCTGGTGCTGCCCGGCGCCAATGGTGTGGCTGTATGAAAGGCCGGTGCCGGGCAGGCCCACCGTCTCGCGCACGCCATGCTTGCCGATGTTCACCGTGGCGCCATGGCCGCCGATAGACAGGCTGGAGCCGCTCTTGCTCAAATTCACGTAAAGGCCCTTGGCGAGCCGAATACGGCGCCGGAAACGCAGCCCCATGGCTTCCCCCTCTGGTTGCAACGCGCCCACGCTACCGGCACCAGTGCAAACCCGCAAGAAAAACGGCGCCAGAAAGCGCCGTCATCCAGGCATCAAACATAAGATCAAGACGGCCAGCGAGCCATCATCTCATCGAGATCATTACCATAATCTCTCACAATATTGCTCTCGGTCACCATATATCTCGGCCCAGAATGGTGAAGGCTCGAGAAGCCATATTCAGAACGACTTTTGGACAGCGCCATCCCAAGCCGGCAAAAAAACCGCCTGGCACGCTGCTCATTTACTTTCTCACTGCTCTTATTCATCGCACACGCTCCACCCCGTGAACGGGGCATTTGGTTTAGGAATATTCCGCGCGTTGCGTTGCGTTGTGCCGCCCCGGATGACCAGGCCGTCCCCAGCGAAGCGAGAAACTTGCTGGTGAAGCATCGATATTCTTAATCAGGCAGCCAAGTCAATTCCAAAATCTTCACCACAGGCATGGTGCACAGCAATCAGTCCGCCTCACGCGCCCAAGGCGCCTCTGAGCGCAAAAAAAAGCCCCGCCGCGCGGCGGGGCTCTGAAACCACCCAAGACGGGGGGCCTATTCGGGCGCGTCATCCTTGCCGCCATCGACCACCCGCAGCCCGCGCGTGGCCTGCATTTGCCGCAAGCTGGCCAGGCTGTGCCCCTCGAGCGCCTGGGCGACGATGCCAAAGGCCACACAACGCCCCTCGACATGACCAGGCGGCCCAGTTTCCGCCTCCGACATGGCAATCAACTTGCGCAGTGACCGGGCATGGGCCGCAGGCTCTATTCCCGTGGCCGCCGCCAACAGCGTTAGGGTCATTGCAATCATCTCCAGCATGGCCGAATTGACGCCGCCCAGATAGCCCACGGCATGGCCCTCGGCGGTGGTTTGGCTGTTGTCGGTCATGTCTCAGCCTCCCCGCCGCATAATGCGGTTCATGGCCGGGTATCGCCCGCTGGTGTGCCGCCCTTCGCGCGCTCCGGCTTCCAGCGACTTCCACACTTGGTCGGTGAAATCCCCGGCGGCGGCGTTGTGGGCGTTCAGCGTCTGATTGATGTGGTAGTTATGCACCTCGCCAGCAGCCGGAGCGCCGCTGAATGTGTTGCTTGCCAGCGCGCTTTGCAGCGGCTGGGCAATGTGCGCGGGCAGCACCATCTCCTTTTCGTGCAACTGCACCAGCGGGTTTACGCCCGCCTCGATCACCGTGCCGCCAGCGGCGGACATGACCTCATAGCCCATGACCGCCGTGAAGGCCGTGGCCGCCGCCACCGGCGCCAGCACCGGACCCACAATCGGGATACCAGCCACCGCCGAAAACGCGCCACCCGCCGCCGTGGCCGCGTAATGCCCCATCTGCGTGAGCGACGTGGCGAGGGAAAGCGCCTTGCCCTGCTCATCGCCCGCCGCCTGGGCGGCAACCCGCGTCGTCACACCGGCGGTTGTCGCCGCCGTCATATTAAATTCGGTCGCGAGGTGCATGGTGAGCCGGCGCGCATCGCTCACCAGAGCCGCTTCGAGCTTCTTGGCCTCGGCGTCGATGAACGCCAGAGTGATGCTTTGCGCGGCCTTAAGCTCGGCCTGCTTGAGCGTCTCGGTGCCCTGCAACACCCCGTTGATCGAGGTATCGAACGCCTGCTGGATCGGCTGGAAGGCGCGCTGCCAAGCCTGAGCCGAGGCATCCGCCGCCGCCTTCATTTCGGTCTGTAACTCCTTCGATAGATCGGCGTTCATCTTGACCATCTCGGCATTGTGCTGGGCCTGCATGACTTCGAGATCATCCAGCGCCTTGGCCTTGGCCACAACCGACAGGCTGGCCAACTGCGCCTGGGCCTTGGTGGCCGTGTAGTCTGCCCTGAACATCTGCTGTTGGGCGGTAATCTCGTCTTGCAACTCCTGGGCCTTGGTGATTTTGCCCGCCGATACTTCCGCGTCCCACTGCGCAACCTGGGCCTGATAGTTGGCCTGCACGATCTGCTTCTGAGCGTCCGCCGCATCCTGGGCAATCTGCACCTGGTCATTGGTGGCGATTTTGACCGCCGAGGTGCCCGATTGCGCCATCTCGAGCTGGTGCATGTGTAGCGCCACCTGCGCCTGCATCAGCTTGGCCTGAGCCGCCTTTTGCTGGTCAACCGAAAGCCCCGCCTGCGCCGTGACTTTGCGCCAGAACGTAACCTCGGTTTGAAGCTTCTCGTCGTCAACGGCCTTCCAATTCGTGGCGCTCAGCTCGAGCTTTTGCTCCTGCGCCGCCAGGGCATCGTTTTGCGCGGTCATCCAATCCTTAGACCCGCCCGATGGCGCAATCGTCGGCGCCTGGGGTTTGTTGCCGCCGCCATCACCCTGAGCGCCACCAGCGGCACCGGCACCCATCTGGCCGGTGAAAATCTGGGTTTCCTTCTGCAGGTCACTCTCCAACGTATTGCCGAAATCGACATACGCGGCCTTGATGCCAGCAATCGCGCCCTTGGCTGTTGCCGCCGCTTGGGTAAAATTGCCGTCGAGAGCTTCACAGAGCGCGAAATCAAGCTTGATTACATTGCCGATGACTTGGCCCAACGCAAACATATCAGCACCAACCGCGTTGACCGCCGTTGCCACCGCCTCGCCCGTGCCAATCACCCCCGTCAATGCCACGTCAAGCGACGCAATCGCCGTTTTCAAAACCACCGATTGCGTCGAACTTGCCGTGAAGCCATCCGCCAACTCGGTCAGAATCGGCAAGAGGGGTTGCACGAACTGAACCTTCAGCGCCTCAAGCCCAACACCAGACTCTCGCATAGCGCCTAAAAACTGAGAATCCGTCTGGGCCGCCGTTTCGCTTATGGCCATCCCCAGCTCACGGGCCTTTTCCGTCACGCCCGGCAAGCCGCCGTCGCCGGTCATTTCATGCAACACGGGGATCATCTCGCCGCCCATGCGCTGACCGAAAATATCCCCGGCGAGCGCAGCTTTGGCGGTGCCATCGGCGTATTGATCGAGCTTCTGGGCAACCTCATCGAGCACATCGCCCATGGGCCGCAAATGTCCGGCGGAATCCGTCACCGACACGCCCAGAGCCTTGAACGCTTCCGCTGCCTTGCTGCTGGGCGTTGCCACGGCCATCTGCATCGACTGGGCCAGGTGTTGCATCCCCGCGCCCACCGTGCCGAAATCCGTGCCGGTCTCAATCGCCACCATCCGCAGGCCGGAAAGGGCCTCGGTGCTCATGCCGGTGCGCTGCGAAAGCTGCTCGAGTTGCTCGCCCAGCTCGCCAACCGATTTGAACGCCTCGCCCAGCTGCTCCACCGCCAGGGCCGCCATAACAAATTCGCTCACCGCCCCCGCCGCGCGCTGGAACACTTGCAGCTTGTCGGTGATCCCCTCGACCTTGGCGGTTGCCCCCTCGATCTTCTCGCCAAGGGCGCCAAACATCGAGGCCGGGGCGCCCGCCTGTTC
>JAKBAQ010000203.1 GCA_021808985.1 Pseudomonadota bacterium | reverse complement strand
GCCAACAAGCTGGGCATTCCGGTCATCGCGATTCTGGACTCCAACTCTGACCCGTCGGGCGTCACCTTCCCGGTTCCGGGCAATGATGACGCGATCCGCGCCATTACGTTGTATTGCGACCTGATCTCCGGCGCGGTGCTGGATGGAATCAGCGCTGAGCTGGGGTCTTCCGGGGTTGATCTCGGCGCCGCCGCCGAGCCGATTCTGGAAGCGCTGCCGGAATCCATTGAGTCTTCCGTTCAAGCCTAAGGAGCGAAAACATGGCTGAAATTACCGCGGCGCTGGTGAAAGACCTGCGCGAGACGACCGGCGCCGGCATGATGGATTGCAAGAAGGCGCTGGTGGAGAGCGATGGCGACATTCAGGGCGCGATCGACTGGCTGCGCAAGAAGGGACTCTCCGCCGCCGCCAAGAAGTCTGGCCGCGTGGCCTCCGAGGGGCTGGTGGGCGTCGCTTTGGCTCCGGGCAAGGTGGCGATGGTCGAGATCAACGCCGAGACCGACTTCGTGGCGCGCAACGAGGCGTTCCAGGCCTTCGTGGAGACCGTGGCGAAGCTGGCGCTGGAGACCGGCGAGGATGTGGAGGCGCTGAAAGCCGCCGCTTATCCGGGCACGGGCCGCACGGTGGCGGAAGAGATCGTGCATCTGGTGGCCACCATCGGCGAGAACATGACCGTGCGGCGCGTGGCTGTCATCGAGGTGCCGGGTGGGGTTGCCGCTGCTTATATCCACGGCGCGTTGAAGCCGGGGCTGGGCAAGATTGGCGTGATCGTCGGGCTTTCGGGCAAGGCGGATGAGGCGATTGAGACGCTGGGCCGCCAGATTGGCATGCATGTGGCCGCCACCCGCCCGGATGCGCTGAGCATTGCCGAAGTGGACCCGGCGACGCTGGAGCGCGAGAAGAACGTGCTCTCCGACCAGGCACGCGCCTCGGGCAAGCCGGAAGCCATCATCGAGAAGATGGTCGAGGGCCGGGTGAAGAAGTTCTACGAGGATGTGGTGCTGCTTGAGCAGGTTTGGGTGCATGACGGCGAGAGCAAGGTGAAGGCGGTGGTCGAGAAGGCCGGCGCGAAGATCACCCGCTTTGTGCGTTTCCATCTCGGTGAGGGAATTGAGAAGGAAGCCACGGATTTCGCGGCGGAAGTCGCGGCGGCGGCCGGGGTTTAAGTTTACCCCGGGCTGGACTAACCAGGGGCGGTTCGGGCAATTAGCCTGGACCGCCTCTTTTCTTTAGAAGCCGCTCTCCTCTATGGATGTCTCATGACCTCGATTCCTCAATATAAGCGTGTGCTGCTCAAAGTCTCCGGCGAGGCCCTGATGGGCAAGCGGGAGTACGGGCTGGATACTGACACGGTGAACGCCATTGCCGCCGATATCGGTGATGTGGTGGCGATGGGGGTGGAGGTTTCGCTGGTGATCGGCGGGGGCAATATCTTCCGTGGCGTGGCGGGGGCGGCCAGCGGCATGGACCGCGCGCAGGCGGATTATATGGGCATGCTGGCGACCGTGATGAACGCGCTGGCCATGCAGTCAGCGCTGGAAAAGCGGGATGTGCCGACGCGGGTGCAGTCGGCCATTCCCATGGCATCGGTTTGCGAGCCTTATATCCGCCGCCGGGCTGAGCGGCATATGGAAAAGGGCAGGGTGGTTATTTTCGCGGCCGGGACGGGCAACCCGTTCTTCACCACCGACACGGCGGCGGCGCTGCGCGCGGCCGAGATGAAATGCGACGCGCTGCTGAAGGGCACGCAGGTGGATGGGGTGTATTCCGCCGACCCGCGCAAGGTGAGGAATGCCGAGCGTTTTGAGACGCTGACATATCTGGACGTGCTTTCACGCGATTTGAATGTGATGGATGCCTCGGCCATCAGCCTCTCGCGCGAGAACAAGCTGCCGATTATTGTTTTCAACATCCATGCGCCTGGAGCCTTTGCCGCGGTGATGCGCGGCGAGGGGCTGTTTACCAGGATCGTGGAACCGAACCTGTAAGGACAGAGACATGCCCGCCGATATTTCCGCGCTCAAGACTGACCTGACCCGCCGCATGGATGGCGCGCTGGAAGCGCTCCGGCGCGAGTTTGGCGGGTTGCGCACCGGGCGCGCCAGCCCGGCGCTGTTCGACCCGATTAAGGTTGAGGCCTATGGGCAGATGATGCCCATCAACCAGGTGGCGACCGTGGCGGTGCCGGAATCGCGCATGCTGACCGTGCAGGTGTGGGACCGATCGATGGTCAATTCCGTGGTGGCCGCCATCCGCGATTGCGGGCTGGGGCTGAACCCGCAGCCAGATGGCCAGATGGTGCGCGTGCCGCTGCCGATGCTGACCGAGGAGCGCCGCAACGAGCTGGCCAAGACGGCCGCCAAATATGCGGAAAATGCGCGCATAGCGGTGCGCGGCGTGCGCCGCGACGGCATGGAGCAGACCAAGGCGCTGCAGAAGAAGCACGAGATTAGCGAGGACGACGAGCGCGACTGGCTGGACCAGATTCAGAAGCTGACGGATGAGTACATCAAGCGGCTGGATGCCAGCCTGGCGGAGAAAGAGAAGGACATCCGGCAAGTCTGATGCCGGATCTTCCAGCACGCCCGGTTCCGCCGCATGTGGCGATTATCATGGACGGCAATGGGCGCTGGGCGAGCGCGCGCGGGCTGCCGCGCGTGGCGGGGCACCGGGAGGGGGCGAAGGCTGTCCGCCGGATTGTGGAGGCGGCGATTGAGCGGGGGGTGAGCTATCTCACGCTGTTCGCGTTTTCCTCGGAGAACTGGCAGCGCCCGCCTGGAGAGGTCGCGGATTTGACCTTTTTGCTGAAGCATTATCTGCGCAGCGAGCTGAACGAGATGCACGCGCAGGGGGTGAGGCTGCGGATTATCGGCGAGCGGGAGCGTTTTGGCCCGAATTTGACCGAGGAGCTGGCGGCGGCGGAGGCGAGGACAGCCGGGAATGACCGGCTGACGCTGGTGATGGCGCTCTCTTATGGCGGGCGGGCGGATATTGTGGCGGCGGCGCGCCGGGCGATTGCGGCGGGCATGGCGCCGGAGGCGCTGAATGAGCGGAATTTCGCCGCATTGCTGGCGACCGGCGATATTCCCGACCCTGACCTGCTGATACGCACCAGCGGGGAGCTGCGGATTTCCAATTTTCTGCTGTGGCAGACGGCTTATTCGGAATTGCTGTTCACCGATGTGCTGTGGCCGGATTTTGGGGGCGCGGAATTTGACGCCGCGCTGGATGAGTTCGCCAGGCGGGAGCGGCGCTTTGGCGCCCGTCCGGCCTGAGATGCCGCCAGTGCAGAATGGTGGCCGCTGGGCTGATTTTGGCGTGCGGCTGGCCTCGGCCATGGTGCTGGGGCCGATTGCGCTGCTGTGCCTGTGGCATGGCGGGGTGGCGTGGGAGGTGTTTATCGCCGTTACCGTCGCCGGGATGGGGTTTGAGTGGGCGAAGCTGGCCTCGCTGGGGCTGGGGGATGCAGGGACGTGGCTGATTGTGGCGGGGCTGCTGGCGGCGCTGGCGCTGGAGCATTTTGGGCTGGCCTATGGCGGCGCGGTGCTGGTGCTGGCCGCCGGCGTGGTGGGGCTGAGCGATGGCTGGTTCGCCGCGGCGGGGATTCCCTATGCCGGTGTTGGCGCGCTCTCGCTGCTGTGGCTGCGGTTGCAGCCGCAGCATGGGCTTTATGATGCGATGTTTCTGGTTATCGTGATCTGGAGCACGGATATTGGCGCGTATCTGGTGGGGCGGCTGGTGGGCGGGAAAAAGCTGGCGCCGAGGATCTCGCCGGGCAAGACGTGGAGCGGCTCGGTGGGGGGGTTGCTGATTGGCGGGCTGGCCGCGACCATGCTGGCGGGCGAGGGGTATGGGTTTGATCTGGCCGCGCTGCCGGCGGGGCTGGCGCTGAGCCTGTTCGCCCAGGCCGGGGATTTGCTGGAAAGCTGGATAAAGCGCAAACTCGGGGTTAAGGATTCTGGACGGACAATTCCCGGGCATGGCGGGTTGTTTGACAGGTTGGATGGATTTTTGGCGGCCGCTCCGGTGGCGGCGATATTGGCGCTCAGCGCCCATGGAGGCTTGCCGTTATGGGGGTGAAGATTTTGTCAGTGTTGGGCTCCACGGGGAGCGTTGGCACACAAACTCTTGATATTATAGCTGAAAACCAGAATGGGTATCAGCTGCGGGCGCTGGTGGGCGGGCGCAATGTGGCGCTGCTGGCGGCGCAGGCGCGGCGGTTCCGGCCGGAGGTTACGGTGATAGCGGAAGAGACGCTGCTGGGCGAGCTGCGGCTGGCGCTGGCCGGCACGGGCCTGGCCTGCGCGGGCGGGCGCGCGGCCGTGCTGGAAGCGGCGGCGATGCCGGTTGACTGGACGATGTCAGCCATTACGGGGGTGATTGGCCTGGAGCCGACGCTGGCGGCGGTGAAACATGGCGGGACGATCGCCTTCGCCAACAAGGAGGCGCTGGTTTCAGCCGGCGATGTGTTTCTGCGCGCCGTGGCCGAGGCGAAGGCGACGCTGCTGCCGGTGGATTCGGAGCATAACGCCATTATGCAGGCGATGGCCGATGGCAATGCGAAATCCATCGACAAGATCATCCTCACCGCGTCGGGCGGGCCGTTCAGGAACCATGGGTTTGAGGATATGCGCGCGATTACCCCGGAGGCGGCGTTGCGCCATCCGGTATGGTCAATGGGCGCGAAAATTTCCATCGACAGCGCCACGATGATGAACAAGGGCCTGGAAGTTATTGAGGCTGCGAGATTGTTTGGGCTGACTTCGGAGAAGATAGAGGTTCTGGTGCATCCGCAATCGGTGATTCATGGCATGGTGTGCTATGCTGATGGCTCGGTGCTGGCGCAGCTTGGCTCGCCGGATATGCGCATTCCCATCGCCCATACGCTGGCCTGGCCGCGGCGGATTGCCACGGCGGCGCCGCGGCTGGATCTGGCGGCGGTGATGAAGCTGGAATTCGCGGCGCCGGATGAGGTGCGCTTTCCCGCTCTGCGGCTGGCGCGCGCGGCGCTGGAGGCCGGCGCGGGGGCGCCGACGGTGCTGAATGCGGCCAATGAGGTGGCGGTGGCGGCGTTTTTGGAGCG
>JAKBAQ010000202.1 GCA_021808985.1 Pseudomonadota bacterium | reverse complement strand
CGCCCGCGCGGCGGGTGAAGCCCTGCTGGCCGGCGCGCTGAACCTTGATGGCGTGCTCCGCCTGCGCGTCACCTCCCGCGCCGGCGAATCCTTCCTTGACCGCATCGCCCGCCTCATCGAGGCCGCCCAGGCCTCAAAAGCCCGCGTGCAGCACCTGGCGGACCGTGTGGCCGCCGTCTTCGTCCCCGTCATCATCGGCATCGCCGCGCTCACCTTCGCCGGCTGGCTCCTGCATGGCGCCAGCCTGGCCGGCGCCATCATCAACGCCGTCTCCGTGCTGGTCATCGCCTGCCCCTGCGCGCTCGGCCTCGCCACGCCCGCCGCCATCCTGGCCGGCACCGGCGCCGCCGCCAGGCTGGGCATCCTGCTGCGCAACGCCGACGCCATCGAAACCGCGGCCCATGTCGACATGGTGGTGTTCGACAAAACCGGCACCCTCACCAGCGGCCAGCCCCACCTCACCGATATCCCCTTCCTGAGCGGCATCAGCCGCGCCCGCGCGCTGGACATCGCCGCCGCCCTCGCCGCGTCTGACACGCACCCCCTCGCGGCGGCCCTGCGCCAGCCCAGCCCGCCCCAGGCCGAGGCGGTGCGCATCCTGCCCGGCCGGGGCGTTGCGGGCATGGTCGCCGGGCAGCGCTACCTGCTCGGCTCCGCCGCGCTCATGGCCGATGCCGGCGGCATAGTCCCCGCGCTCGCCAGCACGGCCACGCTCTCATACCTCGCCCGCGCCGACGGCACCTGCCTCGCCGCCTTCGCCTTCGCTGACACGCTGCGCCCCAGCGCCCGCGCCGCCATCACGCGCCTGCAAGCCATGGGCATCGGCGTCATGCTGCTCTCGGGCGACCGTGAGGCCGCGGTCCAGTCCGTGGCGCAAGAGCTTGGCATCGGGCAGCTGGTCGCCCACGCCACCCCGGAGCAGAAAATCGCCGCCATCCAGGCCCTGCGCGCGGCGGGCCACACCGCCGCCATGGTGGGCGACGGCGTCAATGACGCCCCGGCCCTGGCCGCCGCCAGCCTCGGCATGGCGATGGGGCAGGGGGCCGACGCCGCCATCGAAGCCGCCGACATTTCCCTCCTGCGGCCAGATCTCGCCCTGGTCCCCACCGCGCTGGCGCTCTCCCGCCAAACCTGGCGCGTGCTCTGGCAGGGCCTGTTCTGGGCCAGCATATACAACCTCATCGGCATTCCGGCGGCGGCGCTCGGCCTGCTCAGCCCCACCATCGCCGGCGCCGCCATGGCCGCCTCCTCGGTCTGCGTGGTCGCCAACGCGCTGCGCCTGCGCAAATGGCGCTAAATCCGTCCCATCCCCCGCGCCCCCGTCCCTCGCGAGGTAAACCTTGACTTTGCGGTTCGCTTTGCCGATAGGGGGCCTGAAGAAAATAGCGCGGTCCGCGCTAAGCGCGTTGTCGCGCGTACGACCACAACACGAACGGGTTCATTTTTTGTCAGACACTTCCGAGACTGGCGCACCGACCACCGCGCTCGAAGAGATCATTCAGGATACCGGCGCGGAACACCTCGCCGTCAGCGGCATCATTGAGTCTCCAGCCGCCGCGCCGCAGGAGCCGGCCCCAGAGGCGCAAGCAGCCCCGGAATCCGGTGAAACTGCCGCCGAGTCCACCGAATCCGAGGAATCTGACGGTTTCGCCCCGCTCGGCCTCTCCGAGCCCATTTTGCGCGCCCTGCACGACAAAGGCTACCTCCGCCCCACGCCCATCCAGGCCCAGGCCATCCCCTCCGTCCTCATGGGGCGTGACGTGCTGGGCTGCGCCCAGACCGGCACCGGCAAAACCGCCGGCTTCACCCTCCCGCTGCTGGACATTCTCTCCGGCTCGCGCGCCCGCGCCCGCATGCCCCGCTCGCTCATCCTGGAGCCGACGCGTGAGCTCGCCCTCCAGGTCGCCGAGAATTTCGTCGCCTACGGCAAGTACCTGAAGCTCAATCACGCGCTGTTGATCGGCGGCGAAAGCATGTCCGACCAGAAGGACGTGCTGGCCAAGGGCGTTGATGTCCTCATCGCCACCCCCGGCCGCCTGATTGACCTTTTCGAGCGCGGCGGCCTGCTGCTGCGCGATGTGCGCGTCCTGGTCATCGACGAGGCCGACCGCATGCTCGACATGGGCTTCATCCCCGACATTGAGCGCATCGTCGCCATGCTCCCCGCCACCCGGCAGACCCTCTTCTTCTCCGCCACCATGGCGCCCGAAATCCGCCGCCTGGCCGACGCCTTCCTCAGCAACCCCAAGGAGATCACCGTCTCCAAGCCGGCCTCGGTCGCCACCACCATCACCTCCGGCCTGGTGCTGGTCAACGAGCATGACAAGCGCGAGGCCCTGCGCCGGCTCATCCGCTCCGAGGATGTGCAGAACGCCCTCATCTTCTGCAACCGCAAGCGCGATGTCGACATCCTGCTCAAATCCCTGCTCAAGCACGGCTTCTCCGCCGGCGCCCTGCATGGCGATCTGGCGCAGTCCGTGCGCTTCGCCACGCTGGAGAAGTTCAAGGCCGGCGAGCTGCGCCTGCTGGTCTGCTCCGATGTCGCCGCCCGCGGCATTGATATCGGCGGCCTCAGCCATGTCTTCAATTTTGATGTCCCGCATCACGCCGAGGATTACGTCCACCGCATCGGCCGCACCGGCCGCGCCGGCAAGGAGGGCCGCGCCTTCAGCATCGCCACGCCTGATGACCGTCTGGCCGTCGAAACCGTCGAGAAGCTGATCGCCGCCCCCATCCCGCGCATTGAAATCCCGGGGCTGGACAGTGTGGAATGGGCCGAGGGCGATGGCCGCCGTGGCCGTGGCGGCCGTGGCGGGCGCGGCAAACCAGCCGCCAAGGGCGGCGCGCGCCCGGCCAAGCCCAGAGACGAAGACTCCTCCCGCGAGCACATGCCCCGCGAGCATACTTCCCGCGACCATTCCTCCCGCCCCCCGCGCGCCGAGCGCCGGCGCGACGAACCCGCCCCCCGCGCCGAAGACCGCCGCCGTGAGCCGCGCACCGTCTATGCCAGCGACAATAACGGCCCCAGCGTGCGCGGGTTCGGCGCTGATATTCCGGCCTTCATGCTCATCCGCAAGCGCGGCCCGCTCACCGCCATTCCCGAGGAGCCGAACGAGGCCGAGGATGAAGACGTGGTTCAGCCCGAGGATAACGGCGCGGGCATCGCGGCTTGAGCCTCGAGCCCGCCCGCCCGGCCTGACCCACCCCCATGAGCCACTGCCTCCATTTTGGCATCTGCGGCGGCTGCGCCACGGATAGTCTGGCCGCGCCGCAAAAATCCCTGGCGCTGGCGCAGGCCCTGGCCAGAGCCGGCTTCACCGGCGCCCAGCTTTCGCCGCTGGTGGCAACCCCGCCGCGCGCCCGCCGCCGGGCAGATCTCGGCGCCACCCGCAAGGCCGGCGAAATCTCCCTCGGCCTGCACCGCGCCGCCAGCCCCGAGGTGGTGGACATGCGCGAATGCGCCCTGCTCC
Source organism: Pseudomonadota bacterium (assembly GCA_021808985.1). Taxonomy (GTDB): domain Bacteria; phylum Pseudomonadota; class Alphaproteobacteria; order Acetobacterales; family Acetobacteraceae; genus Acidocella. Next base: position 1,615 of record JAKBAQ010000202.1, on the reverse strand, counting down.
TGCCCGAAATCCTGGCCCTCCTGCCCGGCCTGCGCACCCTCCTGCGCAGCCTCCAGGCGTTTCGCGCCGCCGGTTCCGTGGCCATCAACTGGCTGGATAACGGCCCCGACATCCTCCTGCGCATGGACGCCGCCTTCACCGGCCCTGACCGCGCCAAGATCATCGCCTTCGCCCGCGCCCACAACGCGCCGCGCATCAGCATCGCCACCGGCGCCGCTCTGCCCGAGCCCGCCATCATCCTGCAAACCCCGGTCATCAGCTTCTCCGGCATTCCGGTGGAACCGCCGCCGGGTGGCTTCCTGCAAGCCAGCCGGGCAGGGGAGGTCGCCATCATCGCCGCCGTGCTCGCCGGCCTGCCCAAGCTCACCGCCAAGGCCCGCATCGTCGAGCTGTACGCCGGCGCCGGCACCCTTTCCTTCGCCTTGGCCCAGCACGCGCGGGTGGAAGCCTATGAGGGCGATGCCAGCGCCGCCCAATCGCACGATAAAGCCATCCGCCTGCACAATCTGGCCGGGCGCATGCGCGTCACCCAGCGCGATCTCCACCGCCGCCCCCTGCAAAGCGCTGAAATGTCCGGCGCCAAGGCCCTGGTGCTGGACCCTCCCTACACCGGCGCCACCACCCAGATGCGCTTCCTCGCCGCCAGCGGCGTCCCCTGCATCATCTATGTCAGCTGCAACCCCGCCGCCCTGGCGGTTGATGCCGCCCACCTCCACCGCGCCGGCTACACGCTGCGCGCCGCCACGCCCATCGATCAGTTCCCCTATTCAGAAAATGTCGAAAGCGTGCTGGTGTTCGAAAAACCCTCGCGTTAATTTTCAAAATTTCTTGGCGCCGCCGGCCTCACCCCTGTTTCCAGGGCAGCCCCTCGGCCTTCCAGCCGCCCACATTCCCCCGGTGCCCGCGCGCGTCCTGCGGCCCCTCGAATCCGTCCTTCACATTGTACACATGCTTATACCCAGCCGCCTTGGCAGCCTGCGCCGCCGCCATGCTGCGCCCGCCCGAGCGGCAGATGAAATAGACATGCGCGCCATGCTCCAGCTTCGCCGCCGCCAGCGCCTCCAGAAATTTCGGGTTGGCCTGCATGGTCGGAAAAGTCTGCCACTGCACCAGCACCGGCTGCTTGCCGGTCTGGCTCAGGTCCGGCAACCCCACGAAGCTCCATTCGGCATTTGTCCGCACATCGCACAAAGCAGCATCGGGATTGCTCATTAACGCTTCCCAGACCTGTCGCGGCGCCAAATCTTCGATCATAATGTCCCCCGCAAGTATTGTATGCCGATTACGGCCAGCATAGCGAGGACATAGGGCGATGGAAACAGTCGTGGACGGATTGATCGGCGCAATCGGCAACACGCCGCTCATCCGCCTCAGGCGCGCCAGCGCCGCCACGGGCTGCGAGATTCTGGGCAAGGCCGAGTTCCTCAACCCCGGCGGCTCGGTGAAGGACCGCGCCGGCCTCGCCATCATCCGCGCCGCCGAGGCGGCGGGCACCCTCAAGCCCGGCGGCACCATCGTCGAGGGCACCGCCGGCAACACCGGCATCGGCCTCACTCTGGTGGCCAACGCGCTGGGGTATAAATGCGTCATCGTCATGCCTGAAACGCAATCCCAG
>JAKBAQ010000201.1 GCA_021808985.1 Pseudomonadota bacterium | reverse complement strand
CTCGCCCAACGTGCTGGCGGCGCTCGAAGCCTCGGTGCCCTTCCCCAAGCGGCTCGGCCAGCCGGGGGAATACGCGCATCTCGCCCTCACCATGATCGAGAACGGCTATTTCAATGGCGCCAGCGTGCGCCTGGACGGCGCCATCCGCATGGCGCCGCGCTAAGCCCATGGATTTCTCCCTGGCCCCCGAACAAGAGCAGATCCGCGACACGCTGCGCGGGTTTCTGGCCGACCGTTATGATTTCGCGGCCCGCCAGACGGCGGTGCGCGGCAAAGCCGGCTGGCGGCCCGACATCTGGCGCGCATTCGCCACGGAGCTGGAGCTGCTCGGCCTCACCCTGCCGGCGCGCGCCGGCGGGCTGAATGGCGGGCCGGTGGAGACGATGCTGGTGATGGAGGAGTTGGGCCGCGCGCTGGTGGTGGAGCCTTATCTGGAAACCGTGGTGCTGGGCGGCCATATATTGGCCCGCGCCGGCGGCGCGGCGGCGGAGGCCACGCTCGCCGGCATCGCCAGCGGCGAGGCCGTGCTGGCCCTGGCCTGGGAAGAGCCGGAAACCAGCCATGAATTTGCCTCCATCGCCAGCCCCGCCGCGCGCGCGGGCGATGGCTGGCGCCTCACCGGGCAAAAAACCGCCGCCATCGCGGCGCCCTGGGCCACGCATCTGCTCATCGCCGCCCGCACCGGCGGCAAGCCTGGCGAAGCAGAGGGGCTCTCCCTCTTCCTCGCACCGGCCGCCGCGCCCGGCATAAAGGCTGCGCCTTACCCCACCATCGACGGCAAGCGCGCCGCCGACCTCACGCTTGATCTCGTCTTGCCGGCGGCGGCGCTCATCGGCCCGGTGCATGGCGCCCTGCCGCTGCTGGAGGCCGCGCGCGATGCCGGCATCGCCGCGCAAAGCGCCGAGGCCGTGGGCGTGATGCGCCGGCTGCTGGAAGACACCATCGCCTACACCCGGCAGCGCCGGCAATTCGGCCAGCCCATCGCCCAGTTCCAGGCGCTGCAGCACCGCATGGCGGATATGTACATGCAGCTGGAAATGGCCGTCTCCGCCACATATCTCGCGGTGCTGAAACAGAACGGGCCGGCGCTTGAGCGGGCCATGGCCTGCGCTACCGCCAAGGTCACCGTGGCGCGCGCCGCCCGCTTCATCGGCCAGAACGCCGTGCAGCTGCATGGCGGCATGGGCATGACGGATGCGCTGCCAGTGAGCCACTATTTCAAGCGCGCCACCGCGATCGAAATGGAATTCGGCTCAGCCGATTATCATCTGGCGCGGTATGCGCGGCTTGCCGCAGGAGGGCTTGCCGTGGAGTCACATCCGAGGGCCAGGCCATAAACGTTTTTTGGGGCGCCTTTTTTCCAAAAAAAGCGCATCCCGCCTCACAAATCGCCCGCCTCTTTCCTTCCCGCGCCAGATATCCCATCCTGCCACCCCATGGGCAGGCCGCAAAAACCGATCATTTCCAAGGAACGCGCCACCCGCGCGGCGCTGGAGGTGATCGACATGCAGGGGATCGACGCGCTGAGCCTGGATGCGGTGGCCAAGAAGCTCGGGGTCCGCGCGCCCTCGCTCTACTATCATTTCCGCAACAAGGCCGAGCTGCTCAGCGAGGTGGCGCGGCTCATCCTCATGGAAGCCGCGGTGCCGATGCCCGAGGGCACGGCGCATTGGCGCGAGCATGTGGTCGCCTTGAGCGTCTCGGTGCGCCGTTCCGTCCTGCGCCACGCCAAGGCGGCGCCGCTCATCCTGCAATTCTTCCCCCGGCATCTGCTGCTCGCCGCCTATGATAATTGGCTGGCGCATTATGACCTGCCGGTGGAGCAGCACATGGTCATCATGGAGGGGGTGGAAAAACTCACTTTCGGCTCGGCCCTGTTCGCCGCCATGAGCCGCGCCCAGAATCTCGACCCGATGCCCGAGTTCGACCCGCGCCGGCTGCCGCATCTGGCCCAGGCCGTACAAGCCAACGCGCTGGATGAGGAAGGCACATTCAAGGCGGCGCTGGAGCGATTTCTCGCCGCCTTCTGATCCTCACGCTTGCGATTTCTGATTCAACCGGTTAATTAAATTTTAAAGCAAAACCGTGGGACCCAGGAGAAGACACGCGCATGGCCGACATACACGCCCCAGCCGGCACCACGCCGCTTGACCGGCTGCTGCGCCCGCGCAGCATTGCCCTCATCGGCGCCACCGAGCGTTCCATCTGGTCTGTCTCGGCGCATGACAATCTCAAACGCTTCGGCTTCACGGGCAATATCCACCTGGTCAACCCCAAGGGCGGCATCATCCATGGCCAGGAGGCGGCGAGGAGCATCGCCGAGATCGGCGAAAGGGTGGACGCGGCGCTGATCATGGTGCCAGAAGCCGGGCTGCTCGAGATCATCGATGAGCTGGGCGCGGCCGGCGTGGCTGGCGCCGTGGTGCTCTCCTCGGGCTTTGCCGAAGCCGGCGCGGCCGGGGCGGCGCGCCAGGCGGAGATGACCCGCCGCGCGCGCCAGGCGGGCCTGCGCCTCATCGGCCCCAATTGCCTCGGCTTCGCCTCGTATCTTGACAACACCGCCATCTGGACCACGCCGCTGCGCCGGCCCATGCCGGGGGCGCGGCTTGCCATCGTCTCGCAATCCGGCGCGCTGGCCGGGCAGATGGAGCAATTCGCCTATCAGCAGCGCATCGGCCTCACCCATTTGGTCTCCACCGGCAACGAGGCCGACCTGAATGTCGCCGACATCATAAACCATCTCGCCGGGCAGGCGGCGGTGCGGGCCATCGCCGTATTCCTGGAAACCGTGCGCGACCCCGCCGGCTTCCTCGCCGCCGTGGCCACGGCGCGGGCGGCGGGCAAGCCGGTGGTGGTGCTTAAAGTGGGCGCCTCGGCGGCGGCGGCCAAGGCCGCCCAGGCCCATACCGGCTCACTGGTGGGCAATGACGCCGTCTTCAACGCGGTTTGCGCGCGCCATGGTATCATCCGCGCCTATTCGATGGAGGAGCTGATCCTCACCGCTGATCTCGCCGCGCATCTCGGCCCCATGCCCCCGGGCGGGCTGGCGCTGGCCGCCATGTCCGGCGGGCTGTGCGAGATCGCGCTCGACAATGCCGAGACCCTCGGTGTCATGCTGCCCGGTTTGGACACGGCGACAATGGCGGCCCTCGCGCCGGTGCTGCCTGAGTTCGCGGTACCGGGAAACCCGCTGGACCTGACCGGCGGCGCCATGCTGAAGCCGGAGAGCATAACCGCCGCGCTGCCCGTGCTGGCGGCGGACCCGCGCGTCGCCGCGCTGGCCTTTGTGTTTGACGTGCCGCTGAAAGAGGATGCGCGCGGCGCGGCGCGCAAATTCATCCGCCACGTCGCCGAGGGATTCAAGCAGACCAGCAAGCCCTGCCTGCTCATCAGCCATAGTTTTGGCACGGTGAGCGCCGAGGGCCGCGCGCTGGTGGAGGAATATGGCATAACCTATTGCGCCGGCGGCATAAGCCTGGGGCTGAAGGCGCTGGCGCCGTTGCTGCGCGCGGCCCCGCCGCCAGCGCCCGCCCTGCCTGCGGCGGCGGCGACCGCGCGCCCCAGCGGCGAGCGCGCGGTGCTGGCTTATCTGGCCGCGCGGGGCGTGCCCGTGGTGCCGCAGCATCTGGCCACCTGCACGACCGATGCCACGGCGGCCGCGCAAAAACTGGGCGGCGGGCTGGCGCTCAAAATCGCCTCGCCGGATATCGCCCACAAGACCGAGGCGGGCGGCGTGGCGCTGAACATCGCGCCGGAAGACGCCGCCAGCGCCTATGAAGCCCTGCTGGCACGGGTGCGCGCGGCGAGGCCGGAGGCGGAGATCGAGGGGGTCATCATCTCCCCCATGCGCGGCGGCGGCACCGAGATTTTCGTCGGCACGCTGAATGATCCGCAATGGGGGCCGGCGATCTCGGTCGGGCTGGGCGGCATCTGGGTGGAGGCGCTCAAGGATACGTCGCTGCGCTTGCTGCCGGTCAGCGCGACCGAGGCGCGGGAGATGCTCGAAGAGCTGCGCGGCAAGGCGCTGCTCGAGGGCTTCCGCGGCGCACCGCCCGTGGACCGCGCGGCCCTGGCAGCGGCCATTGCCGCCATCGGCAATGCCGCGCTGGCGCTGGGGCCACGCCTCGTCTCACTCGAGATCAACCCGCTTTTGGCCACGGCGGAGGGCGTTGAGGCACTGGACGCGCTTACCGTGTGGGAGGATTGAACATGCTGACAGCTGAAAACACACCCGTCATCGCCGCCATTGGCGAATGCACGGACCGCGCCAAGGACAGCGCGCAAAACCTGGAGCCGGTGGCGCTGATGGAGCGCGCCTTCGCCGCCGCCAACGAGGAGGCCGGCGGCAAGCTGCTAAACGCCATAGAGAGCGTGGACGTGGTGGGGCTGGTGACCTGGCGCTACAAAAACCCGGCGGCGCTGCTGTGCGCCAGGCTCGGCATCGCGCCGCAACACCAGCGCAACACCAGCATGGGCGGCGAGACGCCGGTGCGCCTGGTGCATGAGGCCGCACTCGCCATCGCGCGCGGTGAGATAAGCGTGGCGGCGATTACCGGCGGCGAGGCGATGAACGCCATGAACAATGCCCGCAAGACCAGGGGCAAGCTAAACTGGACACCCCTGGCCACGCGCGAGGAGGCGGTGCGCTTCGCCAATGACCGTATCGAGATCAGCCCGGTTTCGAAAAAACTCGGCGTGAGTGATCCGGCGCAGATGTACCCGCTCTACGAGATGGCGCTGCAAGCCGCCCTGGAGCAGACACCCGCGCAAGGCAACGCCGCCTCCGCCGCCCTATGGGCGGAATTTGCCCGCACGGCGGCGGAGAATCCCCATGCCTGGATTCAACGCGCCCCGGACGCCGAGGAAATCGGCACCGCAACCGCGGCCAACCGGCTCATCGATTATCCCTACACCAAGCTGATGGTCGCCAACCCCTCGGTGAACCAAGGCGCCTGCATCATCCTCACCAGCCTGGCCAAGGCCCGTGAATGCGGCGTGCCGGAGGCCAATCTCATCCATATCTGGGGCGGCGCGGCGGCGGCGGAGCCAGAGGATTATCTCTACCGGGACCGTTACGACCACAGCACCG
>JAKBAQ010000200.1 GCA_021808985.1 Pseudomonadota bacterium | reverse complement strand
GCCACCTCCGCCCCGGCATCCACCCCCGCCACGCGCGGCAGGCTAAGCCCCACCAATTCCGAGGGCAGCACATAGCGCGTCGGCGGCGTCTGCCCGCTCAGCGCATAGAGAATCGGCTGCGAATCAAACACATACAGGCTCGCCGGGTGTTGCGCCGCCAAATCCGCCCCCACCTGCGCCGTCACATCCGGCACCATGGCGTCATGCAAGGCAATTTTCGCCGCCCAGGCGGGCAGCGCCAGCGCGGCCGCCACAAACCCCGCCCGCACCAGCCGCGCGCGCGGCAACAGGCTCAGCCATAGCCCCAGGCTCACGCACAACACCGGCAGAACCTGCAAAAAATAATGGTCATAGAACGACTTCGCGACAGCCACCCCGGCCAGCCCGCCCAGCAGCCAGGCCGCCAGAAACCGCGCCTCGCGCCGCCAGAACGCCAACGGCAGCAGGGCGAACCCCGCCAGATACAGCGTCCCCCAACGCCAAAGCTCGGTGCGCAGCGCATAGTCCAGCGCCGCCGCGTTCAGCGGCACATCCACCCGGCGGAAGTTGGAGGCCACCGAGCAATCCCACCACAACCCCAGCCTCCCCGCCGCCGCGTAGAGCGCCACCACCGCCAGCAGCGGCAGCGCCGCGCCCAGAACCACGCCAACCCCCGCCCCAACCCGCCGCTGGCGCAGCATGAACAGCAAAAACACCACCGGCGCCTCGAACACCGCGACATATTTAACCATGAACGCCGCGCCCAGCAGCACCCCCACCAGCCAGCCGGAACGCCCCGCCAGCACCGCCCAGACCGCCAGCGCGGTGAAATCGGCCATAAACAACTCGGTATTGGCCGAAAGCCCGTCATTGCTCAGCGCGCATAGCACCAGCGCCCCACCGGCCACCCAGGCCGCCGCGCGGTCCCTGGTGAGATGTTCGGTGATTTTGAACACGCTGAAGCCCAGCAGGCTCACGCAGGCCACGCTGGCCAGGCGCATCGCCAGCACCTGGCTGCCGAATACCGCCTGAAAGGCCGCGAAAATAACGTAGATGCCAACCGGCTTGTTGTCCCAGATGGTGGTGTAGGGCAGGTGGCCCTGCAGCCAGGCCCTGGCCATTAAAAAATACAGGCTCTCATCCCAGTCCAGCACCGAGCGGCCAAGCACCGGCACCCGGCTGGCCAGCGTGGCCAGGGTGAGCAGCAACGCCACGGCGGCGGCGGGCAGGGGAGCACGTTTCACCCCCTGGTGATTGCAGCCGGCCCCGGCTTTGTCCATGATTACGCCATGCAGACGATGAGGGATTTATGAAAATTTTAGCGTTCACCATGGCGGCGGTGCTTCTGGCGGCGGGCGCCGCGCGCGCGCAGAGCGACGATCCCACCGGCCCGCAGCCCAAGCTGCCCACCGAGTCGCTCACCATTGCCGGGGCGGACGGCCAGCGCCATGTCTTTACGGTTGAGCTTCCCGTGACCCAGCAGCAGCAGGATACAGGTGAGATGTTCCGCACCTCCATCCCCGCCGATGCCGGCATGCTCTTCATGTGGCCGCACCCGCAAATGCAGGCGATGTGGATGAAAAACTGCCCCGTGCCGGAGGACATGGTCTTCATCGGCGCTGACGGCATTATCAAATCCATCGCCGAGATGACCGTCCCCTACAGCCTCACCCCCATCTCTCCGGGCGTGCCGGTGCTGGCCACGCTGGAGCTGCAAGGCGGCATCACCGCGGCGCTGAATATCAATGTTGGTGATAGGGTCATTGCCAAGCAGTTTGGCGGCGGCTAAGCCAGCCACGCAACCATGGCGCCCGGGGTATTAACCGGGCTTTATGGCGGCACGGCTATGGTTCGGGGCGTGGCGCAGCCTGGTAGCGCGCTTGTTTTGGGTACAAGAGGCCCCCGGTTCGAATCCGGGCGCCCCGACCAGTTTTTTGGGTTCAAGTTTAAGCAGGAGCTAAGGTTTCATGCGGGCACGTATCTTCCTTCCCCCCAAATCCGCCATGCAGTCCGGCACCGCCAAGACGCACCGCTGGATGCTGGAGTATGAGCCCGAGACCGCCAAGATCCGCGACCCGCTGATGGGCTGGACCGGCTCGGACGATATGCGAAGCCAGATAAAGCTCAGCTTCGCCACCCGCGAGGAGGCGATTGCCTACGCCAAGGCGCACGAAATCCCCTACGATCTGGAAATCCCCACCGCCCGGGTCCGCAAGCCGAAGGTCTATGCCGATAATTTCCGGGCTGACCGCAAGGAAAACTGGACGCATTGAAGGCGGCGGTTTACCACACGCCGGCACGCGCCCTTAGCTCAGCTGGATAGAGCACGAGACTTCTAATCTTGAGGCCGATGGTTCGACTCCATCAGGGCGCGCCAGTTTGCCGTTGAAATGTAACGGATTTTTGGCGCCGCCGTGGGGCCGTCGCACGGGGCGGTTTCCCCTTCCCCCGCAGTTCCCCCTAAATGGCCGCCCGTGGTGCCGGAGGACGCCACAAACAGGCGCTCTCGTCTGCCCCCCTCCATGCCGGGATACAATTTCGGATTTGCGCCGGTACTGACTTCGCGGTACGGATCGACCTTAAGTTGCCCCCCAGCGGACGGGTCGCGAATCGCTAAGAAAGGACGTTCGGCGGTGCAGTTAATCACCTCGACTACCAGACTCTTGAATGCCTTCCAGACTCATCTGGCTTCGTGCGAAACCGTTCACCTCGCTGTGGCTTGGGCTTCGGTCGGCTTCCCAGCATACGACGCCCTGGTAAACGCGGAGCACAAGATCGGCAAGGCAGTGATCGGTACACACTTCTACCAGACCGCTCCTGAGTTCATAGAGATGTTCTCTAATAGCAACCGCGTGCGTTTTGTCATGAACCATTCGGGAGTTTTCCACCCCAAGCTCTACCTCTTCAAGTATCAGGGAGGCGGTTGGGCCTGCATTGTGGGTAGCGCAAATTTCACGGGCGGTGGTTTCGGAAAGAATCAAGAAGCCTCCGTGCTGATAACGAATGGTGATGACCCAAAAAGGACATTTCTGGATACCGCCCTAGCTTCGATCAATGGCTATTGGAATGACGCTGTGCCAGGGAAAAAAATCGATATTAACCGCTATCGCGAGATGAAGAAGCGCTTTGCGCCGTCGCTGGCGCATGCTGCGGGCCAGTTCGGCACAGGCAAGGTCGGCCAGCTTATTGAAGAGGTCGAAGTCCTTAATATGAGCTGGGTTGAGTTCCTCACGAAGGTAGAAGGCGACATGCACCATGCCCTTGATAGGCGAATTGAAGTTCTTGAGGCGGCCCGCGGCCTATTTCGAATGCACGGGACGTTTGCAGCAATGCCAAAAAACGACCGGCAGGGCATCGCAGGGTTCGGCACGGAAGTCGATGTCCCCTGGGGCTGGTTCGGGAGTATGAGGGGCGCCGGCGTATTCAAGAATCTGGTCAACGAAAGCCCACAAGGTCTAAGCAACGCACTTGATCAAGTGCCGCTCGACGGGCAGGTCCTCCGGGAGGATTACCTCGCGTTCGTGGAACGGTTCGTGCAAGCGTTCCCGCTGGCAGATGGGATACACACGAGGCACGGGCTGGGCACGGCAACACGTTTACTTGCGATGAAACGCCCCGACTACTTCGTCTGCCTGGACGCTGCGAATCGGCGCAACCTGCTCAAGGATTTCAACGTCAGCGTGCCGCTTCATGATTACGAGGGCTACTGGGACAAGATTGTTGAACGGCTGAAGCTCGCCAATTGGTGGAACGCTCGCCGTCCGACCGAGGCCAACGCTGCCAAAGTTTGGGATGGGCGCGTCGCGATGCTCGACGCGATCTACTACGATTTCGAGGCCTGACAGCAGCTAGCCACTCTGGCGCCCGGCCCTACCCGGCCTTAACCTCGATCTTTTTGCGGCTGCTTTGTGCGGCGGCGGTTTTGGGCAGCGTTACGCTCAGCACCCCCTTGGCGATATGCGCGGAGATCTTGTCACGATCGACGCCATCGGGGAGATGCACGCTCCGCGAGAACGATCCATATGAGCGCTCCGAGAGGTAGTAGTTTTTCCCCTGGCATTCGGTTTCCTGCTGCTTCTCTCCTTTTATAGTGAGCATTGATCCGTCGATGGAAACATCGACATCTTTGTCCTCCAAGCCGGGAAGCTCCGCGGTGATGGTATAGGCGCTGGCGCCTTCGGCGACATCCATGGAAGGGGCCAGAGCGCCTGCGGAAGAAAAGAACGGCGCGAAAATCCCCGTATCGCCGCCTGAAAAAAATGGAAGCCGGCTGAAACCCGGCGAAAACCGATCAAACAGATGATCGACTTCGCTTCGCAATGCCCGCCACATATCGGGACGGCCAGATTTGCCAGCCTCGGAAGATTTCTTTACCTCGACTTGCTTGTTACCCATGATAACGCCTCCATATCCTAAAGATAAAAGCAGAAACCGTGACAAATCTCATGTGACGGGCAGGGCGCACCGTCGTGGCCTCGCCATCCTGATTGGAACGTTTATTGAAACAACATGGAAGTATTCCTTCCACCTGAATTCCATTTATGTGGAGGGTGCATTAGCAGCGCACAGCCGCAATTGCATTGACTTCGATCAAATCAGCGCGAGCCTGCCGCAAATCAAAAAAGACCCCCGCGTATATTCCGCGAAACAATACGAAAAATTCTTCCGGATTATTCGTTACAGTGATATGGATTATTGCAGCATAATTCTTTTTTGATGATTCAAGCTAATGCCGGATGCGGCGGCTTGTTGGAGAATAGCAGAAAAAACCAGAGAAAATAGGGCAAGAAGAACAAGGGGGCCTATCGTGAACGGGACTTCAGCCAGGATGAATGTGCAAACGCCGGGAGCCGGCTGCCAGCCGGAAAGCTGGAAACTTGGCTTGATTGTGCTCAGCGGTGTTAGCGTCGAATCAACGACAGGTGGTGGTGCAATCAACCTCTCCGCGAACATGGCGGGCGCCGCTGGGCTGATGCACCAGGGCGATATCGCGGGGCCGGCCCATCCGCGGGCGGTGTCGCCGCGGTGGCATTGTTCGCCAAGGGAGCGGTGAGCGTTGCATAAAACCTGATAAGCATTTTGAGTTGGAGCTTTAAATGTCCTTTGAAAC
>JAKBAQ010000015.1 GCA_021808985.1 Pseudomonadota bacterium | reverse complement strand
GCTGGCGCGGGTGGTCAAGGCGGCGCCGCTGCGCGCGTTCCTGCTCAACAATCTCAGCCTCGGCGCCACCCCGCACTGGCGCGTGGGCCTGGATGAGATCGGCGCGGCAATGCCCAATCTGCTAACCTGGCACACCCCGCAAGGCGCCGCGCCTTATGCCGGCCCGGCGCTGTTCCTGCGCGGCGGCGCGTCTGACTATGTGCCCGACACGGCGGTGCCGGACATAATGCGCCTCTTCCCCCACGCGGCGGTGGAGACGCTGGAGGGCGCCGGCCACTGGCTGCATGCCGATAAACCGTCCCAGGTGCTGGAAAGTTTGCGGAGGTTCTTGTTCCCATGAGCCAGGGCTTCGATGTGATCGTGATCGGCGCTGGCATGGCCGGCGCCACCGTGGCGGCGGGGCTGGGCGCCACGCATAAGGTCGCCCTGGTGGAGGCTGAGGAGCATGCGGGCTATCACACCACCGGGCGCTCGGCGGCGATCTGGGTGCGCAATTACGGACCCGCCGACGTTCGGCTGCTCACCGGCCTGTCGCGTGAATTCTTCCTCAACCCGCCAGCGGATATCGGCACAGACCGTCTGGCCCTCGGCCGCGCGATCATCTACCTGGCCCCGCCGGAGCAAACCGGCATATTAGACGGGCTGATCGGCCAGGCGCTCGGAATCGAGGAAATTTCCCTGGCCAGGGTGAAGGCGCTGGTCCCCGCGCTGATCGAGGGCTACGCCGTCCGCGCCGCGATCGAGACTGACGGGTTCGACATGGACGTGGCCGCCCTGCACCAGTTCTACCTCCGCCGCGCCCGCGCGGCTGGCGGGCAGCTCATGCTGCGCAGCCGGGCAGGGCGGATCGACCGTAAAAACAGCGTCTGGGAGGTGGAAACCTCAACCGGCGCGCTCCTCCACGCGCCCGTGGTGGTCAACGCCGCCGGCGCCTGGGCGGATGAAGTCGCCCAGATCGCCGGTCTGCCGCCGCTCGGCCTGGTCGCCTGCCGCCGCACCGGCGCGATCATCGACCCCGCCCCCTACCAGGTGGAGCACTGGCCGATGGTGCAGTCGGCCGCGCATGAATGGTACATCCGCGCCGAGGCCCGCACCCGGCTGATGGTAACCCCCTGCGACGAAACGCCGATGCCCCCGCACGACGCCCGGCCCGATGAGCTGGATGTCGCCATCGGCATTGACCGTATGCAAAAAGCCCTCTCCATCCCCGTGCGCCGGGTGGAGCGCGCCTGGGCCGGTCTGCGCACCTTCACGCCTGACCGCAGCCTCGCCTTCGGCTGGGATACCGCCGCCCCCGGCTTCTTCTGGTGCGCCGGGCAGGGCGGCTACGGCATCCAAACCGCCCCCGCCGCCGGGGCGCTGGTGGCCGCCATGATAAAAGGCGAAGACCCCGGAGCCGCCGCGGCTATCATTCCCGCCATCGACCCGATGCGCTTGCGTGGCCGCAGCGGCGGATAGATCAATATTGGTTTGGATCGAATCGGCAGATTCGACCCAAACCAATGAAATTGATCGCAAAAACATGGCCGGAGCAGGATTGCCTGGCGGCAATCATGCTCTATCGCTGCCCGAAAATATCCCCGAGAATACCACCCGCGATCGCCGCCCCGCCAATCTGCGGCGCGCTCGCCACGGCCTGCTCACCGCCGAGATAGGGTGAGAGCGCATGTGCGAGGTTGGGCACCGTCATGCTTTGCAGCCACACCTTGCCGGGGCCCGTCAGGCGGGCGATGAACAGCCCGTCAGCGCCGAACAAGGCGTTCCTGATCCCGCGCATGAATACGATGTCAAAATTCACGCTGTCCTGGAACATGCCGATATGCCCGGGATGAACCTGGATGGATTCGCCCGGCCGCAGGTCATAAACCACAGCCTCGCCGCCAAGCTCCACAAAAGCGGTGCACGGGCCGGCGAGCTTCTGCATGACAAAACCATTGCCGCCAAAAATCCCGGCCCCGAGCTGGCGCTGAAACCCGATGGAGAGATTAACCCCCTGGGTGGCGCAGAGAAACCCGTGCTTGTGGATCATGTAGGAATGGCCGGCCGGCACGTCGACCTGCTGGATAGTGCCCGGCACCTTGGCAGCGAAGGCGATCAGCCCCGCTCCCCCCTGCGGGGAATACTCGGTCATGAACAGCCCGCCCCCCGAAAGGGCGCGGCCGATGGCGCCGAACAAGCCGCGCGCCCCGCCCGTCTGCGTCGTGGTGTTGAGCCGCATATTGTCGCTCATCCACGAAAATTCGCCAGGCTCCGCGATGATGACCTCACCCGGCTCAAGCCCGATCTGCAACACCGGCATGGTGGTCCCGGCAATCGTGTGTTTCATGGCTGCCTCCCGTTTATAGAGGGCAATTCAAGCAGTTTTCGCAACAACCGCCAAGAGCAAAAGCCCGGCCGCCCCGGCGCGCTGGCCAGCGCTCAGAGCGCGGCTTCCAGGTCCAGCGCATAGCCGGCCGCGCGGATGGTCCGCACGATGTCGATTTCCCCAGGACCATTGATGGCCTTGCGCAGGCGGCGGATATGCACATCCACGGTGCGCGGCTCCACATGAATATCGCGGCCCCACACGGCGTTGAGCACATCCTCCCGCGAGAACACGCGCTTGGGGTGGCGCAGGAAGAATTCCAGCAGGCGGAATTCGGTCGGCCCCAGATGCAGCGTGCGGCCATTGCGCTGCACGCGGTGCGAGGCGGGGTCCAGCGAAATATCGTGGAAATTCAGTTTCACCTTGGTCGGCACCGTGCCCGCGCGGCGCAGCAGGGCGCGGATCCGCGCAATCAGCGCCTCGGTGGAAAACGGCTTGGTGATATAGTCATCGGCGCCCGTATCCAGCCCGCGCACCGCATCCTGTTCCTCGGCCCGCGCCGTGAGCATGATCACGGGCAGCGTCCGCGTCGCCGGGCGGCGGCGGATCTGCCGGCACACCTCGATGCCCGACATGGTGGGCAGCATCCAGTCCAGCAGCACCAGGTCGGGCGGCGTCTCGGCGATGCGCGTCAAAGCCTCGCCGCCATCCCCGGCATCCTCCACGCGAAATCCCTGTTTTTCGAGATTATAGCGCAACAGCGTAACCAGCGCCGCTTCATCCTCCACGATGAGGATATAAGGTTTGTTTTGGTCGGTCATTTATTGCCCAGTCGGGTTGGCGTGAATATAGGCGGAGGTCTGGTCGCCCTTGGGGCGGAACTCCGGCAGTGATTCGCCGGTGACGGCATAATAGGTCAACTCGGCGATATTGGTGGTATGGTCGCCGATGCGCTCCAGATTCTTGGCGATGAACAGCAGATGCGTGCAGGCCGTGATGCTGCGCGCATCCTCCATCATGTAGGTGATCAGCTCGCGGAAAATGGTGTTGTAGAGATCATCCACCGCCTGGTCTGCGCGCCATACCGAAATCGCCTTCTGCGGGTCCGCCTCGCCCACCGCATCGATGCTTGATTTGAGATTTTGCTGCACCAGCGCCGCCATTTGCCCAAGGCTGGAGAGCGCGAAGCGGCTGGATGCCTGGTTGATGACAATGCTGCGCTTGGCAATATTGGCGGCGTAATCGCCAACCCGTTCCAGGTCGGTAACAACCTTGAGCGCCTGGATCACCTGCCGCAGATCATCGGCCACCGGCTGGCGCAAGGCCAGCAGGCGCACGGCGAATTGCTCGATGGCGCGCTCCTCGGCGTCGATTTTCGGATCATGCTCGATCACATTGGCGGCAAGGGCGGCATCATGCTCCAGCAGCGCGGTGGCGGAATCGGCCACCGCGCGCTCCACCAGCCCGCCCATCACGGCGATCATGTCGCGGAGCTTTTTCAGATCCGCCTCAAAACTGGCGACGATATGCTTGGGTTCATCGGGCATGGGCGCTGTTCCTTTAGCCGAACCGGCCGGTGATATATTCCTGCGTCTTGCGCTCACGCGGGGCGGTGAAAAGCTGAGTCGCCGGGCCGGCTTCCACCAGCTCGCCGAGGTAGAAAAAAGCCACCTGGTCGGCGCAGCGCCCGGCCTGCTGCATGTTGTGGGTCACGATGACGATGGTGAAGTCCCGCTTCAGCTCATCCACCAGCTCCTCGATCTTCAGCGTGCTGATCGGGTCCAGCGCGCTGGTGGGCTCATCGAGCAGCAGCACTTCCGGCCGCACGGCGATGGAGCGCGCGATGCACAGGCGCTGCTGCTGCCCGCCCGAAAGGCCAAGCGCCGAAGCATGGAGCCGGTCCTTCACCTCACCCCACAAGGCAGCCCGGGTGAGCGCCCATTCCACCCGCTCATCCATCTCCGTTTTGGAGAGTTTCTCATGCAGGCGCACGCCGAAAACCACATTTTCATAGATTGATTTGGGAAACGGCGTGGGTTTCTGGAACACCATGCCAACCCGCCGGCGCAGCAGGTTCAAATTCAGCCCCGGCCCGATAATGTTCTCACCGCTTATCAGCACCTGGCCCTCGGCGCGCTGGCCGGGATAGAGGTCATACATCCGGTTGAGCACGCGCAGCAGGGTGGATTTGCCGCAACCCGAAGGGCCGATCATCGCCGTGGTCTGGCGGTCCGGAAAATCGATATTGATATTCCGCAGCGCCTGGTTGGTGCCATAGAAAAAATCGAGATTACGGATTGAAACCCGCGCGGCGCTGATGGGCGTCTTGGGAGACAGGGTTTCAGGCGGCGCCGCTTCAGGCATGATAGGGCTCACTATTTCCATCTGCGCCTCCATAGGCGTGTTTCATGACAGTACAATGACACTACCGTGAAGCTTCGATGACAGGAAGTGTCGCCCTCACCCAACACCCGCGCCCGGTGCCCTCAGCTCTTAACCACCTTGGGCGGCAGCGCCAGGGCTATGGAGAGTTCCTTCAGCCTTGGCCCGGCAACCGGCGCCGGGGCGCCCATCATCAGGTCCTCGCCCTGCTGGTTCAGCGGGAAGGCGATCACCTCACGGATATTCGGCTCATTCGCCAGCAGCATCACAATGCGGTCAATCCCCGGCGCCGAGCCCCCATGCGGCGGGGCGCCGTAGCGGAAGGCATTCAGCATCCCGCCAAAGCGCGCCTCAACCTCTTCCGGCCCATACCCGGCCAGCTCAAAGGCCCGCAGCATGATATCCGGGCGATGGTTGCGGATGGCGCCGGACGAAAGCTCGATGCCGTTGCACACAATGTCATACTGGAAGGCCTTGATGGTCAGCGGGTCCTGGCTGTTCAGCGCCTCCAGCCCGCCTTGCGGCATGGAGAACGGATTGTGCGAGAACACAACCTGCTTCAGCTCCTCGTCATACTCATACATCGGAAAATCGACGATCCAGCAGAATTTGAACGTGCCGGCCTCAATCAGGCCGAGATCATGGCCCAGCTTGGTGCGCACCGTGCCGGCGAACTTGGCGGCCTCCAGCTCCTTGCCGGCGGCAAAGAACACGGCATCGCCGCTGCCCAGCCCGCACGCGGCGCGTATCTGCTCGGCGCGCTCCGCCGAGAGATTTTTGGCGATCGGCCCCTGCGGCCCGGCATCGGAGAAGGTGATATACCCCAACCCCCCAGCCCCCTCGGCGCGCGCCCATTCGTTCAGCTTGTCAAAGAAGCTGCGCGGATTCCCCCCGGCACCCGGCGCCGGAATGGCGCGCACAATCCCGCCGCCTTCGATGATCCTGGCGAACAGGCCGAAGGAGGAGCCCCGGAACGCCTCGGTGACATCGGAAATCTCGATCGGATTGCGCAAATCGGGCTTGTCGGAGCCGTATTTGAGCATGGACTGATCATAAGGGATGCGCACGAAAGGCGGCTTGGTCACCTCCCGCCCGTTGGCGAACTCCTCGAACACCCCCGCGATCACCGGCTCGATGGTGTTGAAAACATCGTCCTGGGTCACAAAGCTCATCTCGAAATCAAGCTGGTAGAACTCACCCGGCGAGCGGTCGGCGCGCGAGGCCTCGTCGCGGAAGCAGGGGGCGATCTGGAAATACCTGTCAAACCCCGCGACCATGAGCAGCTGCTTGAACTGCTGCGGCGCCTGCGGCAGCGCGTAGAATTTCCCCGGATGGTTGCGCGAGGGCACCAGAAAGTCGCGCGCCCCCTCAGGGCTGGAGGCGGTGAGGATCGGGGTCTGGAATTCGGTGAAGTCGGCCTCGATCATGCGGCGGCGGAAAGAGGCGATCACGCCGGCGCGCAGCATGATGTTCTTATGCACCTGCTCGCGGCGCAGATCGAGAAACCGGTATTTTAGCCGCAATTCATCCGGATAGCTCTCATGCCCCGCAACCTGGATGGGCAGCACATCGGCGCTGGACTGCACGAGCAGCTCCTCCACCCGCAGCTCAACCTCCCCGGTGGGCAGCTTCGGGTTGGTGGTGCCCGGCGCGCGCTCCACCACCGTCCCGCTCAGCGTCACCACAGACTCAACCCGCAGCGACTCCGCCGCCCCAAACGGCGCGGACCCGGCCGCGAACACGCATTGGGTAAGGCCGAAATGGTCGCGCAGGTCGATGAACAGCAGCCCGCCATGGTCGCGCTTGGCATGAACCCAGCCGGAAAGCCGGACGATTTGGCCGATATTCGCGCTCCGCAGGGCGGCGCAGTTATGGGTGCGGTAGGGATGAGTATGTTGCATGAGAGGCGAATGAAACCGCAGCCTCTTCCCTGTCAAGCCGGGGGGGTATTAAGGAGAGGTTATGAGCGACATCCAAACCGCCTTTATCACCACCACCCACGAGCTGGCCGCCCTGTGCGCGCGGCTTGGCACCGAGGAATTCGTGACCGTGGACACCGAGTTCATGCGCGAGCGAACGTATTATCCCGAGCTCTGCCTGGTGCAGCTGGCCGGAACCCACGACGTGGCGGTGGTGGACGCGCAGGCGAAGGGCATAGACCTTTCCCCCCTCGGCGCCCTGCTCGCCAAGCCCGATGTGGTGAAGGTCTTCCACGCCTGCCGCCAGGATGTGGAAATTTTTCTGTTGCTGTTCGGCGCCGTGCCGCTGAACCTGTTTGATACCCAGGTGGCGGCGATGGTCGCCGGTTTTGGCGACCAGGTGGGCTATGACGCGCTGGTCCAGGCCCTCACCGGCGGGCAGATTGATAAAGCCCACCGCTTCTCTGACTGGTCAGCCCGGCCGCTGACCAAGGCGCAGATCGACTACGCCGCCGCCGACGTAACCCATCTGCGCACCGTGTATGAGCGGCTGATGGCCCGGCTGCGGGTGGATGGGCGGATGGGCTGGGTCGGCCAGGAGATGGCGGCACTCGCCGACCCGGACACCTATCGCGTCAATCCGGAGCGCGCCTGGGAGCGCCTGAAGCTGCGCACCGGCAATAAGCGCCAGCTGGCCATCATCCAGGCCATCGCGGCCTGGCGCGAGCGTGAGGCGCAACGCATCAACATTCCCCGCCAGCGGCTGGTTAAGGACGAGCAGATCCCCGAAATCGCCGCACTGGCGCCCGAGAACGCGGACGCTCTGGCCAAGGCGCGCGGCATCACCAGCGGCTTCGCGCAGGGCAAATCCGGCCAGTCCCTGCTGGCGGTTATCGCGGCGGCCAAAACCCTGCCCGAGGCTGATCTACCCCGCACCGAAAAACCGCGCGACACCCCGCGCGCCTCGCCGGCCCTGGTCGCCCTGCTTAAAGTGCTGCTCAACGCGGTGGCCGAGCAGAACAACGTGGCGCCGCGGCTGGTGGCAAGCTCCGAGGATATAGAGGCGCTGGCCCTGGGCGAATCGCAGGACAACGCGGCCCTGGAAGGCTGGCGCGGCGAGATGTTCGGGCGCGACGCGCTGAGGCTGATCCGTGGTGAAATCGCGCTCTCCGCGCAGGGCAAACGGGTCAAGATCGTCGACCTGGCGGGGCGGGGTGAAGCTTAGCCGCTTCGATTCCTTCTGCGCCAGGCTGCCCGCCAGCACCTTCGTGGTGCAATGGGGCGGCTCCCATGTGCATAAAATCGGCGGCAAGGTCTTCGCCATCGGCCATTTCGCCGGCGAGGCCGCCTACGTCTTCAAAACCACGCCGCTGAGCTTCGCGCTGCTGCTTGATCAGGGGCTGGCGTCGCGCGCGCCATATCTGCCGCGCGGCAACTGGGTGCGGGTCTCCGGCGGCGTGCCCGACGCCATGCTGCGAGACCTGCTGCGCCAATCCTACGATCTGGTGGCCGCCCGGCTGACCAAGGCCACCCGGGCCAGCCTCGGCCTCTCATCTTCAGAAAATTCCTTACCAAATCCAGGATAATCCTTACATCAAGGAAACGCCTTACCAGGCAATTTTTTTCCTTACCCGGTAAGGATTTTCCTTCAAAGCAAGGATTTTCCGGAAATCCCGGAACATTCCGTAATTTCCGCCTGAAAAAGTAAGGAATTTTACCAGATATAAATAAAACCTCCGCACAAATGCCGCGACTCGGGCATTTTACGGAGGCTGAAACATGATCACCAGCAAGCTGACCTCTAAATCACAAACCACCATCCCCCAGGCCGTGCGCCACCATCTGGGGCTGAAAAGCGGCGATCTGCTCGGTTTCGTGCTGGAGGGCGAGCGTGTGGTGCTCTGCAAGCCCTTCGCTCCGCAGCCCGGCGCCATGGCTGAGATGGCCGTGTTCAACGAATGGGAGAGCGAGGCGGATAAGAGGTCGTTCTATGGGCTTTAAACGCTGGGATATCGTGCGAATCCCCTACCCGGCGGGGAGCAGGCCCGCGCGTGAGCACCGGCCCGCTTTGGTGATCGTCGCCGGGGATATTTTCAAAAACCACGGCCTGCTCTGGGTGCTGATGATCACCAGCATGAAAAACCGCGGCTGGCCCGGCGATATCGAGGTGGGAGACATGATGGCGGCGGGCCTCGGCGTGCCCTCGGTGGTGCGCACCGCCAAGATGATGACCGTGGAAGGGCGCGAAGCCGAAATCATCGGCGCCCTGCTGGGCGCGGCGCGGCGGCAGGTCAGCGAGCAGGTCTTCGCGAATATGGGGCTGACCGGGGTGGCCTGACCATGCTCACCCGTGCATGACCATGGCTACCAGATGGCGCGGATATGGGCGTAGGCCCGCAGCCTGGCGCTGCCGGTAACCAGCGGGCAGCCATATTGGCGCGCGGTGGCGGCGAGAATGCGCGCAATCACGCCGTTCGGCGCCGGTGCGGGCAGGGTTGCCGCCCGCACGGCGATCTCGTTGTTCACGGCGACATACCGCACCTCCGCCAGCGCGCCGATCTGCGCCAGCCACACGGTGGGCTCCATCCGCAGCCCCAGCCTGCCGGCCTGCGCCAGTTCCGCCACTTCCCAGGCGGTAATCGCGGAAATCAGAATCTCACCGCCCGGCCGCTCGCCCTCAATGGCCGCCAGCGCCGCCACCGACAGCTCCGCATGGCGGTTCACCCACCAGATCAGGCTGTTGGTATCAAGCAGGATCACTCCGTCTCCTCCGGCGGCATGAAAAACAGCACAGACCCGCGCAGCCCCTCCAGCGGGTTGGCGCGCGGCGGCGCATAGGGGCGTATCTCCAGCGTCGGCACACCGTTATCGGTGATGATGAGCGGCCGGCCAGTGGCCTCCACCTCGCGGAAAAACGCCAGGGCATGCGGCTTGAACTGGGATTTCGAGATTTTATTCATGATGACCAGGGGTTTATGCCCATGGTCATTAAGGATGTGTTTAATCTGGCCGCAGCCGTGCCATCATCTCCCGGTCCGCCTGCCCGGCAAAAAACCGCTCCCGCCGGAGCGGCGCCAGTCCTATGGGTGCGTGGCCAGCAGCTTGTCGTCGGTTTCGTTGGCCCGCTGATAAGCCGGCCGGTGCTGCAACCGGCCCCAATAAGCCTCGAACGCCGGCCGCCTGGCGATGGAATCGAACCGCAAGCCAAAGCCGATCTGCGCGCCCAGATAAATATCCGCGGCGGAAAACTCTTCCCCCAGAATATAGGTCGATCTGGAGACCGCCGCCTCGGTCACATTCATCACGGCCTCAAAACTGCCATAGCCCACCATGCCCGCGCGCTCCGGCGGAATGCTCACCCCCAGATTATGGTTGAGCACGGCCGGCTCAAAACACCCCGCGCCGAAGAACAGCCAGCGGTAATAAGCGCCGCGCAGGGCCGAGCCCGGCGGCGGCGCCAGGCCGGCGGCGGGGAAGGCATCGGCCAGATACGCCAGAATGGCCGCCGTCTCGGTGATGATCGCCTCGCCATGGCGCAGGGCGGGAACCTTGCCCATCGGGTTTATCGCCAGATATTCCGGCGTCTTCATCGGCGGCCCGTAATGGATGATCTGCGTCTCATAAGGCTGGCCGATCTCCTCCAGCGCCCATCGCACCATCCGCCCGCGTGACATCGGGTTGGTATAGAGTATCAGGCTCATGTCCGTCTCCCCCGCGAGATTTGCCGCAGCCTAATCCCAAACGGGGCCGCGCGGCAACGCCATTGCCGCGCGCGCCGGGTTTCAGCCCGCCTGGCTGGGCAGCAGTTTTTTCGCGACCAGCATCTCCGCGATCTGCACGGCATTCAGCGCCGCGCCCTTGCGCAGATTGTCCGAGACGCACCAGAAAGCCAGCCCATTGGGCACGGTCGGGTCCTTGCGGATGCGCGAGACGAACACCGCATCCTCGCCCTTGCATTCAATCGGCGTGATATACCCGCCATCGACACGCTGGTCATGCACCTCCACGCCGGGCGCGCCGCGCAGCGCCGCCCTGGCCTCACTCACGCTCACCGGATTCTCGAACTCGACATACACGGCCTCCGAATGGCCGATGAACACCGGCACGCGCACGCAGGTGGCGATAACCTGGATCGCCGGGTCGAGAATCTTCTTGGTCTCGACCGTCATCTTCCACTCTTCCTTGGTCGCGCCGTCATCCATGAACACGTCGATCTGCGGGATGACATTGAAGGCGATGTCCTTCTGGAACACCTGCGGCGGGTTCCGGTCATGCACATAATGCACCTTGGTATTTGCCAGCAGCTCATCCATGCCCTCCTTCCCCGCGCCGGAAACCGACTGATAGGTGGAAACCACGACGCGCCTGATCTTGAACTGCTCATGCAGGGGCTTGAGCGCCACGACCATCTGAATGGTCGAGCAGTTGGGGTTGGCGATGATATTGCGCTTGCGGAACTGCGTGATCGCATCCGGATTCACCTCCGGCACCACCAGCGGCACATCCGGGTCCATGCGGAACTGCGATGTATTGTCGATCACAACGCACCCAGCCGCCCCCGCGCGCGGCGCGTGGATGGCCGAGATCGAAGCCCCCGGCGAAAACAGGCCGATATCCCAGCCGGTGAAGTCGAACGTCTCGAGATTCTTCACGGTGAGGATCTTGTCCTCCCCGAAGGAAACCTGCGTTCCGGCGGAACGGCCCGAAGCCAAGGCGGCAACCTCGGAGACCGGGAAATTCCGCTCGGCAAGGGTCTTGAGGATTTCGCGCCCGACCGCACCGGTGGCACCAACAACCGCAACCCTGAAAGACATCGCACCAAACTCCAAATTAAAAAGTGAACGGTGAAGTAAGGCCAAAGGGGGGTCAACGCAAGGCAGGGGCTGGTTTGCGGCTCCCTTATGGCTCTGGCATAGCCAGCGGCATGAGCACCGGCCCCATCACCATGCCATCCCCCAAGGCGGCGGCGCTGCTGCGCCATAAACCGTTCCGCCTGTTCTTCATGGCGCGCGGCATGTCCGGCTTCGCATACCAGATCGCAACCGTCGCGGTCGGCTGGCAGGTTTACGCGCTCACCCACAGCGCCTTCGCCCTGGGCATGGTCGGGCTGGTGCAGTTCGTGGCGCTGGCCGGCCTGTCATTTGTCGGCGGCCACGCGGCTGATAAATACGAGCGCCGGCGCGTGGCGCAGATCTGCCAGAGCATCGAGGGCCTGATGGCGGCGGTGCTGGCCTGGGGCAGCCTCGCCGGCTGGCTGCGCGTGCCGGAGATTTTTGTCGCCGTGGCGGTGCTGGGTGCTGCGCGCTCGTTCGAGAGTCCGGCCGTCAGCGCGCTGCTGCCCGGCGTGGTGCCCGCCGGTCTGCTGCAAAAAGCCACGGCGCTCACCACCGGAGTATTCCAGATGGCCGCGGTCGCCGGGCCGGCGCTGGGCGGCTTGCTCTACGCCTTCGGCCCCGGCGTGCCTTACAGCGTCATGGCGCTATGCTGGCTGCTCAGCGGCACGCTCAACGGCACAATCCAGCTGGAGCGCAAGGTGGAAGCCAAAACCCCGCCTGATTTCCGGGCGGTATTCGCGGGCGTGGGGTTCGTGCGGCGCAATCCCGCGATTCTGGGCACCATCTCGCTGGACCTCTTCGCCGTTCTGCTCGGCGGCGCCACCGCCCTGCTGCCGATTTACGCGCATGACATTCTGCACACCGGCCCCTGGGGGCTTGGCGTGCTGCGCGCCGCGCCGGCGGTGGGCGCTCTGTGCATGACAGCATTCCTCGCCCGCTTTCCCATCACCCGGCGCGTCGGCATGCGCATGTTTCAGGCGGTCATCATGTTCGGGCTCGCCACCGTGGCCTTCGCGCTCTCGCGCCGGCTTGCCTTTTCCCTGCTCGCCCTGGCGGCGATGGGAGCGGCCGACACCATCAGCGTCATCATCCGCCTCTCTCTGGTGCAGCTGGCCACCCCTGACGACATGCGCGGCCGGGTCGGGGCGGTGAATTATCTGTTCATCAACGCCTCCAACCTGCTGGGCGAGTTTGAGAGCGGGATAACCGCCGCCCTGCTCGGCGCTGTCCCCGCGGCGGCGCTGGGTGGCGTCGGCACCGTTCTGGTGGCGCTGCTGTGGATGAAGCTGTTCCCCGCCCTGCGCGACGTGGAGCGCCTGGAATAGCTGAAATTTCTGGAGATTCTGGATTGTTGCGTTATAGTCCGGCGCGGGAGGCCCACAGTGGGTAATACGTTTCAGTCCGTTCTGAACAGCATTTTTTCATTTGTCGAGGCCGTGTTCTACTGCGCCGGCCAGGTCAACGATGTCGCGTCCAATCTCCTCTCGGGCATGGGCATACCCCCGCATTACCAGCTTTATGTTTTCCTGTTCATTCTGGTGGTGGGCTCCGTGTTCGCGCTGCGCTGGCTGGGCGGGTTCATGGGCTGGGTGCTGGTGCTGGCCCTGGTGCTGCTGCTGCTGCAACGGGTTCTGCCGGGTTTAAACTCGGCAAACCCCAACGGCCTGCCGGTAATTCACCCGCTGCAATCCGCGCTTTCGCCCTAACCTGCTTGGCGCTCCCGCGGGTCAGCGCCCGGCATCCACCAGCACCCTGCGCCCGGCGGCCCGCTGGCGCGCCGGCATCAGCCCATGCAAATCCTTGCTCGCCGTCACGATATGCAGCCCCGCGAATTGCGGCGCCAGCAGCCCCCCCGCGCGCTCGCACAAATTAAAAACCCGCAGCGCCGGCCCCCAGTTCAGCGGCGGGGCGAACAGGCAGGTCTCCTCTTTTTCAACCCGGAAAAACAACCCCTCCAGCAGCCGGGTGATCTGCGCCTGCGAATATGGCTGCCCATGGCCAAAGGGCGTGGTCTCCGCATAGGCCCAAAGCCCGCGCCGGTTGGGCGCCACGATAATCAGCTGCCCGTCATCCTTCAGCAGCCGCCACACCTCGCGCAGGCAGCGCCGCGCATTGCCGGCCTGTTCCAGCCCATGCACAAGCAGTATCCGGTCGAATATCAGGTCGGGGAAGGGCAGGGCATCCTCCTCGGCGCTGCATGCCAGGTTCGCCCGCCCCGCCGGCCAAGGGCTCAGCCCCAGCTGCGGTGGCGATACCGCGATACAGCGCCGCGCCTGCTCCCGCCACAAATGCAGATAAGGCCCCGTATGGCCCAGCCCGAGCACTGACAAACCCGCGCAATCCGGCCACAGCGCGAGCAACTCCCGCCGCAGCAGGGCGGCTGTCATCTGCCCCAGCGCGGTGGCATAAAATCCGGCCGCATCTCGCGTATCGGTCGCCATTGGCCCTATATATACGCGCAAACGCCAAGGAGTGACACAGGTGACAGTAACGGCAACGCGCATCCCCATGCTGGTTGACAATTATTCATGGCTGCTGCGGGATCAGGCCACCGGCAAGCTCGCCATCGTTGACCCCGCGGCCGCCGAACCGGCCATCGCCGCGGTGGAGGCGGCTGGCGGAAAGCTGGACCATATCTTCCTCACCCATCACCACCCTGACCATATTGACGGCGTACCAGCCCTGGCCGCGCGCTATCATCCGCTGGTGGTGGGCCACGCGGCGGATTCACACCGGCTGCCGAAGCTCGATATCGCGGTGCGCGAGGGTGATCTTGTTGATTTCGGCGCCGCACAGGCGCGCGTCATCGCCGTGCCCGGCCACACGCTGGGCCACATCGCCTATTACATCGCCGATGGCGGCATCCTCCTCCCGGGCGACACGCTCTTCAGCCTTGGCTGCGGCCGTCTGTTCGAGGGCACGGCGGAGGACATGTTCACCTCGCTGCAAAAATTCGCAGCACTGCCCGATGAGACCCTGGTCTGCTGCGGCCATGAATACACCCAGTCCAACGCCCGCTTCGCGCTCTCGGTAGACCCGCAGAACGAAGCCCTGCGCGCCCGCGCGGCGGCGGTTGATGGCCTGCGCGCCGCCGGGCAGGCCACCATCCCCGTCACCCTGGCGAGCGAGCGCGCCTGCAACCCCTTCCTGCGCGCGCCAGACGCCGCCAGCCTCGGCCGCCTGCGCGCCGCCAAGGACGTTTTCTAGCGCATGAACCGGCAAGAGCGCCGCCGCCTCGCCAAAACCGCCCCGCCGCAAGGCGCGGCGCTCATGGCGCAAGGGCTTCGCGCGCGGCAGCAGGGCAATCTGGCGGCGGCGGTCAGCGCATACCGCCAGGTGCTGCATCACGAGCCCGGACATTTCGACGCCATGCGCCTGCTCGGCGAGCTGCTGCTGAGCCAGGGCCACACCCGTGAGTCCCTGGCCCTGCTCAACCAGCTCGTGGCGTTGCATCCGCGTAACTTCCTCGCGCATCAAACCCTTGGCGACGCCTGCCGCCTCTCGGGCCAGCTTGAAACCGCGCTCGCCTGCTACCGCAACACGCTGGCCCTGCGCCCGGGCTTCGCGGCGGCGCATCACGGCCTCGGTCTGGTCCTGCGCCGCGCGGAACGCGAGCGTGAGGCCGCCGAAAACTTCCGCCAGGCGCTCGCCGCCGAGCCTGACTGGGCCGAAGCCTGGAAAGATCTGGGGCTGACTCTGGCGATGCTGGGTGAGCTGCCGGAAGCCGAAGCCGCCCTCAAGCGCGCCACCGCCCTGCGGCCGAATTTCGGCGAGGCGCAGCGCCATCTCGCCGCCATCCGCCGCGATACCGCCACCGAAGCCGAATCCGCCGCCCTCCTCGCCTGCGCCGCTGACCCTGGCCAGCCGCCCGCTGAAAAAGTGGAGCTGCTCTTCGCCCTGGGCCGCCAGGAAGACAAAGCCGGCCGCCACGCCGCCGCCTTCACCCATTTCGCCGCCGCCAACGCCCTCCTGCGCGCCCAGCAGGCCGCGGCCGGCATGGGCTTCAACCGCGCCCGCCTCAGTCAGGACATTGACAAGCTAACCGCAACCTTCTCCCCCGCCTTTTTCGCCACCCCGCGCGCGCCGGGCAGCACCTCCGAGGCGCCGGTCTTCATCCTCGGCATGCCGCGCGCCGGCTCCACCTTGTTCGAGCAGATCGCCGCCAGCCATTCCCAGGTCTTTGGCGCCGGCGAGTGTTTTGGCATCGGCGCGGCCGCCGCGCGCATCGGCTGGGCGCCCTCCGCGGCCTGGACCCCCGACGCCCTGCGCGCCGAGGCCGAAACCTACCTGCGCGCCCAGCAGGCCAAGGCTGGCGCCGCCGCGCGCATTATCGACAAAATGCCCGACAACATATTCCAGCTCGGCCTCATCGCCGCCTTGTTCCCCCAGGCGCGCGTCATCTTCTGCGCCCGAGACCCGCGCGACACCATCCTCTCCTGCTTCTTCCAGCATTTCTCCCAGCCCCTCGCTTACGACACTGACCTGGCCGACTGCGCCTTCCGCCTGCGCGAGATCGCCCGCCTCACGCGCCATTGGCAAAACGTTCTGCCGCTGCGCCACATCACCCTTTCCTACGAGGCCGTGCTGGCCGCGCCCGAGGCCGAATCCCGCCGCCTCATCAGCTTCCTCGGGCTTGATTGGGAGCCCCGCTGCCTGGATTTTCACCAGAGCACGCGGGCCGTGCGCTCCGCCAGCTGGGCCCAGGTGCGCCAGCCATTGTACCAAAGCTCAGCGGGCCGCTGGCGCCACTACGCGGCGCATCTGCAAAATCTGGTGCAAGATCTAGGCCTGTAATCTTCCCCCCGCCGCGCTTGCTCCCGGCATAATTTCTGCCTTAAGTCCCACTTTGAACAACCGTCCAAAAAGGGAAACCACAGATGCAAGACGTTTTCATCCTCTCCGGCCAGCGCACCGCCATCGGCGATTTCGGCAAAAGCCTGAAGGACATTCCGCCGGTCAAACTGGGTGAAATCGCAATCCGCGCCGCCATCGCCAAATCCGGCGCCGAGGCGGCCGAAATCCAGAACGTGGTGATGGGCACGGTCATCTACAGCGAACCGCGCGACACCTACCTCTCCCGCGTCGCCTCGCTGGAGGCCGGCGTCCCGGTCGGCACCCCGGCCATGAACGTCAACCGCCTCTGCGGCTCGGGCCTGCAGGCCATCGTCTCCGCCGCGCAGGGCATCATGCTGGGTGATTCCTCCCTGGCCGTCGCCGGCGGTGCCGAGTCCATGAGCCGCGGCGGCTATCTGCTTCCCTCCGGCCGCTGGGGTGCCCGCCTTGGCGACGGCCAGATCATCGACATGGTGGTCGGCACCCTCAACGACCCCTTCGGCGGCGGCCACATGGGCATCACCGCTGAAACCGTCGCCGCCCGCTACGGCATCACCCGTGAGGCGCAGGACGCATTCGCTGTCGAATCCCACCGCCGCGCTGTACTCGCCATCGCCGATGGCCGTTTCAAAACCCAGATCACCCCGGTCGAGCTTCCCTCGCGCAAGGGCGTCACCCTGTTCGATACCGACGAGCACCCGCGTATTGAGACCAGCCTGGAGAGCCTGAGCGGCCTCAAACCCGCCTTCCAGAAGGGCGGCACCGTCACCCCCGGCAACGCCTCCTCCCTCAATGACGGCGCCGCCGCCGTGGTTCTGGCCTCCGGCGCCGAGGTCGCCCGCCGCAACGCCAAGCCGCTCGCCCGCCTGGTCTCGTACGGCCATGCCGGGGTGGAACCAGGTGTCATGGGCCTCGGCCCCATCCCCGCCTCGCAGATCGCGCTCAAAAAAGCCGGCCTCACCATCGCGGACATGGACGTGATCGAAGCCAACGAGGCCTTCGCCGCCCAGGCCTGCGCCGTCGCGCACGACCTTGGCTTCCCTCCCGAAAAAGTGAACCCCAACGGCGGCGCCGTCGCCCTGGGCCACCCCGTCGGCGCCTCGGGCGCCATCATCACCATCAAGGCGCTCTACGAGCTTCAGCGCACCCAAACCCGCTACGCCCTCGTCACCATGTGCATCGGCGGCGGCCAGGGCATCGCCGCGATTTTCGAGCGGGTCTAAACGGCACATGGTCCTTGGGGCGCTTTTTATAAAAAGCGCCCCAAACCCCGCAAAAATTTTCAATTATATCAGTGAATTGCCTGGCCTGACGGTCCGGGCGGCCGCATAGCCCCCGGCACGGTCGCATCACCTATCCACGCGCCAAAAACCCCACCAGCCGCTCCGCCTCATCCACGATCGGATTGGCGATCGCCGCCGCCCGCCGCGCCCCCGCCTGCAATATCTGGTCCAGGTGCGCCGGCTCGGCCAGCAGCTCCTGCGCCCGCGCATTCACCGGCGCCAAATGCCCCACCAGCGCCTCCACCAGCCGTTCCTTGAACGGGCCAAACCCCGACCCCGCGAATTCAGCCAGCACCGCGGCGGTCTTCTGCCCCGTTATGGCGGCATAGATACCCACCAGATTCGCCGCCTCCGCCCGTCCGTCCAGCCCCTCGGCATTGTCCGGCAGCGGCAGCGGGTCCGTCTTGGCGCGGCGGATCTTCATGGCGATGCTGTCCACATCATCCGTAAGGTTGATCCGGCTCTGGTCCGAACTGTCCGACTTGGACATTTTCTTCCCCCCGTCGCGCAGGCTCATCACCCGCGCGGTCTCGGGCAAAATCAGCGGCTCGATGCGCGGGAAAAATTCCACGCCGAAATCATGGTTGAACTTTTCGGCAATGTCATTGGCCAGCTCCAGATGCTGGCGCTGGTCATCGCCCACCGGCACCTGCGTGGCGTGGTAGGCATGAATATCCGCCGCCATCAGGTTCGGATACACGAACAGCCCGGTGGAAACCGCCTCGCGGTCCTTGCCCGCCTTGTCCTTGAACTGCGTCATCCGGCTGAGCCAGCCAAAGCGCGCCACACAGTTGAATATCCAGGCCAGCCGCGCATGCGCATGCACGGCGGACTGATGAAACAGAATATGCTTATCCGTATCGATCCCGCAGGCAATCAATATCGCCGCGTTCACCCGCGTCTGCTCGCGCAGCAGCACCGGATTCTGCGCCACCGTGATGGCGTGCAGATCCACGAGGCAGAACACGCATTCATTGCTGTCCTGTAGCCTTACCCAGTTTTGCAGCGCGCCCAGATAATTGCCGAGATGCGCGATGCCAGTGGGCTGAATGCCGGAGAATATGCGTGCCATGCCGGCTACGTCGCGCGGTTTTTGCCCCCGGTCAACCGGGGGTGGGTTTCGCGCGCCGCCGCCGCAGCAGCGCCGCCAGTTCCGCGAGATCGAACGCCCGCAGCAAAATCCCCGCGCCGCCATAGGCAACCCCGCCCGCCAGGGTGAGCAGCAGAAATTGCGCAATGCTGGTCTTGCCTGGCGGCAGCAGCAACATCTCGGTCGCCAAAATCGCCCCGGCCATCACCGCCCCGGCCAGCAGCAGGCGCGGCACCCGCCGCCTGGCGGCCGCATCCAGCACGAAATGCCCGCGCCGGCGCAGCAGAAACAGCAGCACCGCGGCGTTGAACGCGGATGAAAGGCTGGTCGCCAGCGCCGGCCCCACGGCCTTCAGCGGATGCATGAACAGCAGGTTCAGGCACAAATTCAGCGCCACCGCCGCCAAGCCCGTCTTCAGCGGCGTCAGCGTGTCCCCCCGCGCGAAAAACCCCGGCGTCAGCACCTTCACCAGCGCGAACACCGGCAGCCCGAGCGCGAAGGCGGCCAGCGAATTGCCGGCGAGCAGCGCGGTATGCTGCGTAAACGCCCCGCGCACGAACAGCACATCCATCACCTGCCGCCCGGCGGCGGAAAGCCCGATGGCGGCCGGCAGCGTGAGCATCAGCACCCCCTCCAGCGCCCGGTTGAGCGCATTCAGCGCCGCCCCCTCCTCGCGCAGGGCGATATGGCGTGTAATCGCCGGCAGCAGCGCCGTTCCGGCGGCGGTGCCAATCACCCCCAGCGGCAGCTGGTTCACCCGGTCCGCGTAATACAGCACCGAAACCGACCCCGCCGGCAGCAGCGTGCCGATGATGATATCGATGGACACATTAAGCTGCGTCACCCCAGCCCCCACCAGCCCCGGCGTCATGCGGCGGAACAAGGCCCGCATGCGCGGCGTCAGCCTGGGCCGCGGCACGCTCATCCGTATTCCCACCCGCCGCGCCGCCCACACCAGCAGCACAAGCTGCGCCACGCCTGAAACGCTAACCCCCCACGCCAGCGCATAGCCCGGGTTGGGCGCATAGCGGCTCAGCCCCAGCATGAAGGCGATGGAAAACACGTTGAAGAGCACCGGCGCGGCGGCGGCGGCGGCAAAGCGGTTCATCGCGTTCAGCACGCCCGAGAACAGCGCCGTGAGGCAAACGAAGAACAGATACGGGAACATGATCCGCGTCAGCGCCACCGCCAGCATGAACTTGGCGTGATTCCCCGAAAACCCCGGCGCCAGCGCATAAAGCAGCCAGGGCGCGAAGATTTCCCCCGCCACCGTGAGTCCGCCCAGCCAGAAGATCATCACCGCCGTCGCCTCCTGGGCGAATCCGGCGGCGGCTTCCACGCCCTCGGTGTGCAGAATCCTGGAAATTGACGGCACGAACGCGGCGTTGAACGCCCCCTCGCCAAACAGCCGCCGGAACAGGTTGGGCAGCCGCAGCGCCACGAAAAACGCATCGGCCACCGGCCCGGTGCCCAGCACCGCGGCAATGAGAATATCCCGGGCAAAGCCCAGAACGCGGCTCGCCATCGTCCACATTCCCACCGTAAAGGCACCGCGCATCATGGTTAACGCCCTATCTGATTAATGCGGCAGGATAAACCCATAAGTGCGATACACCCGGCGTCCCAGCGCGTGCGCCGGCTCATACCACACCCGCACGCGCGTCCAGTTGTTGCGGGCTGAAACATCCACCACCGGCTGCCCATGCTCGATGCGGTGCGGCAGCCAGTTGGACTGCGTGACCAATATCTTGCGCGGCCCCCGCACCGCCGTCACCACCGCCAGATGCCCCACATCCATGCGGCCATGCGGCGCGAACACCAGCACCGCGCCCCGCGCCGGCGCATGGCTGCGCGGATACACACCCGCGGCCTCGCCCCACCATTTGTAGGCATCCCCGTCCAGCTCAATGCCTGAAACCTCGCGCGCATAAGGCACGCAGGTAAGCCGCGTCGGCGTGCCAAACCGGCTCGGCGCGGCCATGCGCGGCCCGGCGCAGGCGGCCAGGGCCAGGCAGGCCAGCACCATCCCCCGCGGCGGCGCGCGCATCATGCCGGCACCAGCCGCGCGCCCCGCCACTGCTGCAAAGTCACGAAACTGCGCGTATTCTGGCCGCTGGCGTCAAACGCCACGCCAAACCCATTGGCCAGCCCGCCGGCCGGCACATCCACCTTGCGCAGCACGTCCAGCAGCTTGTCCGTGCTGCCGCCCTGCGCGTTCAGCGTATCGAACACCAGCTTCGCGCCCACATAGGCGGTCAGGCTGTCGGCGCTGCGCGGCGGGTTGGCGTATTTCGCCTCATATGCCTGGGCGATTTGCGCCGCCCCCCCCTGGTAGAACGGCGCGCCGATGGCCAGCGTGCCGTCGAACGCCGCCCCCAGCGCCTCGGCCGTTTCGCGCAGCGCATAGCCGGTGTCGCAGCCGATCACCGCCCCCGGCTGCCAGCCCTGCGCCTGCATCGCGAGGTAAAACCCCAGCACGTCCGAAGGCCCGCCCGCATGCAGCACCAGCTCCACCCCCGCGCGCATGAACCGGCCGGCCGGGTCATACAAATCGGTCACGTCCTCCGGATAGCCGATCGCCAGCAGCACCGGGATTTTCGCATCGTCCAGCGCCGAAATCACCGCCGCCGCGATCGCCCCGCCCGTGGCCCCGGTATTGAACAGCAGGCCGATCTTGCGGCCCGCGAACCGGCTCTGGATGGTGCTGACCGCAAGCCCCCCGATCATGCTGGTCGTCGGCCCCGTGCGCAGCAGAAACTTGAACCCGCGCGTGGTGATGCCGCTGGCCGGGGCGTTGAGTTCGATATACGGCACCTGCGCCAGCTCCGCCGCCGCCGAGCCGGGGTAGGAGAGCGCCGAAGTCCCGGTGCCCAGCACAAGCCCGGCATGGCCGCCGCCAATCACCTGGTTCACCGCCGCCACCACATGGCTCTGGTCCACGGCATCCGCCGCCGCCAGCGCCACCTTCCGCCCGGCGATGCCCCCCGCCGCATTCACCGCGTCGGCGGCGAGATGCACACCGCGCAGGCACTCATCCCCGATCAGCGCGAAATCGCCCGAGAGCGGCAGCACAACCCCGCTCACCGGCGCGGCTGGCGGCGCGCTCAGCGGCCCGGAGGCTCTGGCGCGCCCCATCACGAGGCTGGTAGAAAGGCTGGCGAGCAGCAATCGGCGTCTAGGGTATGGCATCGCGGCTAAACTCGCACTTGGCACCAAACCCGGCAAGGTGATGCAGATGAACCAGCTCCCCGAAACCATGCGCTATATCGAAATCACCGCCCCCGGCGGGCCGGAGGCCATGCGCATCGGCCACCGCCCGCTGCCCATCCCCGCCCCTGGCGAGGTGCTGGTCCGCGTGGCCGCCGCCGGCGTCAACCGGCCCGATGTCCAGCAGCGCAAGGGGCTCTACCCGCCGCCCCCCGGCGCCAGCCCGATTCTGGGGCTGGAAGTCGCGGGCGAGGTCGTGGCCCTGGGCGCCATGGCCAGCGGCTTCTATCCCGGCCACAAGGTAACGGCCCTGTGCAATGGCGGCGGCTATGCCGAATATGTCGCGGTGCCCGCCGGGCAATGCCTGCCCTGGCCGCATGGCTTCACCGCCCTGCAGGCCGCCGCCCTGCCGGAGAATTATTTCACCGTCTGGGCCAACCTGTTCGACATGGGGCACCTCACCACCGGCGAGACGCTGCTGGTGCATGGCGGCACCTCGGGCATCGGCCTCACCGCCATCCAGCTTGCCCTGGCCACCGGCGCCAAGGTCTTCGCCACCGCCGGCTCGGCGGAAAAATGCGCCGCCATCGAGTCCTTCGGCGCCACCGCCATCAACTACCGCACGCAGGATTTCGTAGAAATCATCGCCACCCTCACCGAGCGGCGCGGCGTCGACGTGGTGCTGGACATCGTGGGCGCCCCCTACACTCAGCGCAATTTCAGCTGCCTGGCCCTGGGCGGGCGGCTTTTGCAGGTCGCCTTCATGCAGGGCAGCAAGGCGCAGACGCTCGATCTGCTGCCGATCATGACCAAGCGCCTCACCTACACCGGCTCCACCATGCGCCCGCGCACCGAAGCGCAGAAGGCCGCCATCGCCGCCTCCCTCAAGCGCAAGGTCTGGCCGTGGCTGGAAGCCGGCAAGGTCGTCCCGGTCATTGACCGTGTCTTCCCCCTGCAAGACGCCCCCGCCGCCCATGCGCTGATGGAGAGCAGCGCGCATATCGGCAAAATCATGCTCGACCTTGAAGGTTAAAACCCTCATCGGCCCCGCCGGCGAGGTGCTGCACCAGCTGGACCAGCCCGCCACCTCGCTCCCCGCCGTCAGCGGGCGAGATCTTGAGCAAGCGCTGGAAGCCGCGCATGCCGGGCTGCGCAAGGCTCCCGCGCGCGGCTTTCGCTTCCTCGCCCCGCCCGCCGCGCCGGTGGAGCTGCGCCTGGCCGACCCCGACGCCGCCGCCTGGGCCGTCGCGGTTGAGCGCACCGCCGGGCTGAACACGCCGCACGGCATCTCCGTCTGCCTGCGCCTGCTCGCCCTGGTAGCACTCCTGGCTGACACATTCTGGGCACGCTCCTGGCTGGTGCGGGGCGGATCGGGCCTTGCCATTCACCCCCAATTGCTGCGCGCCGCCGCCCTGGTGCCGCTCACCGCCGCCGGAGGTTTTGACGAAACCGCCCTGCGCGCTCTATTGCCCCCAACACAAGCCCGGGGTGCAAACATATGATGAAATTCCTGATGGCGGTTCTGGCCTGCGGCGCGCTTGCCGCCTGCGCGCCGGTCCAGCCGGAAAGCCAGGCCCAGCAGGCCGACGACGCCGCCTGCAC
>JAKBAQ010000014.1 GCA_021808985.1 Pseudomonadota bacterium | reverse complement strand
ACCGGCAGTTTGTCGCCAATATTCCATTTTATGGCTTCGCGGTGCTGTGCATCGACCATCCGGCGGTGCAGCAGATGATCCCGGCGCTCTCGGATCATCGGGTGATAACCTACGGGTTTTCGCCGCAGGCGGATGTGCGCGCGGAGCGGATCATCTCCAGCAAGGATGGCGCGACCTTCGAGGTGCGGTTCTCTGACCGTGTCTCGGAGCGGGCGCGGCGGATGGGGCCGTTCCGGCTGCCGATGCTGGGCAACCATAATGTCTCCAATGCTGTCGCGGCGATCGCCGTTGCGGCGGAGATGGATGTTCCGGAGGCGCAGATTAAGGCGGCGCTGGCGAATTTCGCTGGCGTGAAGCGGCGATTCTCGAAGACCGGGGAGGCCGGCGGGATTACCGTGATCGATGATTACGGGCATCATCCGGTGGAGATTGCCGCGGTGCTGCGCGCGGCGCGCCAGGCGGGCGCGCGCGATGTGGTGGCGGTGGTGCAGCCGCACCGCTTCTCGCGGCTGCAATCGCTGTTCGAGGAATTCTGCACCTGCATGAACGATGCGGGAACGGTGATCGTGGCGGATGTGTACGCCGCCGGGGAGGCGCCGATTGAGGGCGTGGACCGTGACGCGCTGGTGGAGGGGCTGCGCGCGCGCGGGCACCGGCAGGTGGTGGCGCTGACCGACCCTTCGCATCTGGCGGAGATGGTGCACGCCATCGCGCGGCATGGGGATTTCGTGGTCTGCCTCGGGGCGGGCAGCATCACCCATTGGGCGGCGGCGCTGCCGGCGCAGTTGCAGGGCCTGCAGGATGCGGCGCGGCCGCGGGGGCGGCTGTGATGATGAGCCTGGCCCTGCCCGAGCTTCGCGGCCGCGTGGCGCCGGGGGCGGTGCTGGCGCCGATGACGTGGTTTCGTGTCGGCGGGCCGGCGGAGTTTCTGGTGCGCCCGGCCGATGTGGCGGATTTGTGCGCGTTTTTGCGGGAGTTGCCGCTGGAAATGCCGGTGAGCGTGATTGGCGCGGCCTCGAACCTGATTGTGCGCGATGGCGGGATCAACGGTGTTGTCATCAAGCTGGCGCGCGGGTTTGGTGAGATCGTGGTGGAGGATGAGGCCATCATCGCCGGGGCGGCGGCGCTGGATGTGACGGTGGCCGAGCACGCGGCGGCGGCGGGGCTGGCGGGGCTGGAGTTTCTCTCCGGCATTCCGGGGACCATCGGCGGCGCGGTGGCGATGAACGCGGGCGCCTATGGCGGGGATATGGCGCAGGTGCTGGACTGGGTGGAGATTGTGACGCGCGGCGGCGAGCTTGCGCGCCTGGCGGCGCATGAGCTGGGCCTGAGCTATCGCCATGCGAATTTGCCGGCCGATGCGGTGGTGGTGCGCGCCCGCTTACGCGCGCGCAAGGGGGATGCGCAGGCGATCGCGGCGAAGATGGCGCAGATAAAGACCAGCCGGGAGGCGAGCCAGCCGGTGCGCGCGCGCACGGGGGGCTCGACCTTCGCCAACCCGGCGGGGCAGAAGGCCTGGGAGCTGATTGATGCCGCCGGGTGCCGGGGGTTGCGCCGGGGCGGCGCGCAGGTTTCGGAGCTTCACTGCAATTTCCTCATCAATACCGGAGAGGCCACGGCGGCTGACCTGGAGGGGTTGGGCGAGGAGGTGCGCGCGCGCGTGCAGCGCGGCGCGGGGGTTTCGCTGCGGTGGGAAATTAAACGGATTGGAGTGCCCGGATGATGCGCGTCGCGGTTTTGCTGGGCGGCATGTCCGCCGAACGGGAAGTTTCGCTGCGCTCGGGCGCGCAGGTGATCGCGGCGCTGCGCGGCGCCGGGTTCGAGGTGCTGCCGGTGGAGGTGGGCGAGGATCTGCGCGCGGTGATCGCCGCACTCACCCCGGCGCCGGATGTGGTGTTCAACGCCCTGCACGGGCGCTTTGGCGAGGATGGCACGATTCAGGGCGTGCTGGATTATCTCGGCATTCCCTACACGCATTCGGGCGTGCGGGCCTCGGCGCTGGCGATGGACAAGGCTGCGGCCAAGGCGGTGTTCGCCCATGCCGGGCTGCCGGTGGCGCCGCACCGGATTATCGATATCGCCGAGCTGACCGACCACGACCCGCTGCCGCCGCCCTATGTGGTGAAGCCGGTGAATGAGGGCTCCTCGGTGGGGGTTTATATCGTGCAGCCGGGCGACAATAACCGGACGCGCATCGTGAAGGAATGGCGCTACGGCCCGGCGATGGTGGAGCAGTTCGTGCCGGGGCGCGAGCTGACCGTGGGCGTGCTGGAGGACCGCGCGCTGGTGGTGACGGAAATTCTCTCCGAGGAGAGTTTTTATGATTACCACGCCAAATATGCCGCCGGCGGCTCGCGCCATGTGGTGCCGGCCGATATTCCCGCCGAGGTGGCGCAGCGCGCGCGCGATGTGGCGCTGGCGGCGCACCGGGCGCTGGGTTGCCGTGGGGCGAGCCGGGCGGATCTGCGCTATGACGATGCCAGCGGGCGGCTGGTGCTGCTGGAGGTGAACACCCAGCCGGGGATGACGCCGACCTCGCTGCTGCCCGAGCAGGCGGCCTATGTGGGCATGGATTTCCGCGCGCTTTGCGCCTGGATGGTGGAGCGGGCGGCATGCCGCGTGTAGACGCCACCGCGCGGGCCACGCTCTCTGCCCCGGCGCCGCGCGCGCGGGCCAAGCGCAGCGCCCCCCCGCAGGACCGGCTGAGCACGCGCAAGCTCTATTTCCGGCGGGTGAAGCGCAGCCTGAAGCCGGGGCTGTGGGTGCTGGGGGTGGTCTCGGTGCTTATCGTGGGCAGCGAGCTGGTGCGCTCGCTGCCCGCCATCAAATCCTCCTCCGCGCCGGCGGCCGCGCGGCATGAGGATTCGGGCCTGGCGGCGCTGGCGGCCGACATGGGGCTGCGGATTTCAAAAATCGAGGTGGTGGGCGGGCAGACGGTGGACCCGGCGCAGCTGCGGGCGGCCATCGGCGTGCAGCCGGGCGAGCCATCGCTCGGCTTTTCGCTGGCGGCGGTGCGCGCGCGGGTGGAGCAGCTGGGGCCGGTGCAGAGCGCCACCGTGGAGCGCCTGCTGCCCGGCACGCTGGTTGTGAACATTACCGAGCGGGATGCCTTCGCGATCTGGCAGACCGGCGGCGAGGACGGCACGCCGCCGCATTTCGTGCTGATCGACAGGAACGGCAACGTGATCGCGGGGCAGAACGCGGCGGCGGCGAAGCGGCGCGAGCCCTCGCTGCTGCTGCTCACCGGGGCGGGCGCGCCGCAGAACGCGGCGGTGCTGGTGAGCGAGCTGAAGAGCGTGCCGGCGCTGGCGCAACGGGTGATCGCGGCGGAGCGGGTGGACGGGCTGCGCTGGAACCTGATCCTGAAGGACCAGACGCTGGTGAAGCTGCCGGTGACGGGCGAGCAGGAGGCGATTACCCAGCTTGGCGCCCTGCAGGGCAGCATGCAGCTGCTGGACCGGCCGGTCGAGGTGATAGACCTGCGCCAGGAGGGCAAGCTGGTGGTGCGCCCCTATCCGCCGGCGCCCGCCGGCCCGGCAAAGGACAGCCATACATGAAAAGGGGTGCCCGCGCATGAATGATCTCTCCCGCCGGGGCGCGCAGGCAAGCGCGGTGAAGCAGCTGCCGGAAGATACATTGCGCGGCAAGGTGATGCGCGCCGGCCCGTTTGGCGTGCTGGATATCGGCTCGACCAAGATCGCCTGCCTGATCGGGCGGGCGGAGTCTGACGGGCGGCTGCGCGCGCTGGGGTTCGGCTGGCAGAAGAGCCGGGGGATCAAATCCGGCGGCATCGTGGATCTGGACGAGGCGGAGAAGGCGATCCGCGCGGCGGTGGGCGCGGCGGAGGATACCGCCGACATGCGGCTGAAGTCAGTTTACGTGAATCTCTCCTGCGGGCAGCCGGAGTCGCGGCTGTTCAACGTGCAATGGCCGGTGGATGGGCGGGCGGTGACCGCGGATGACATCAAGCGCGTGGTGCGCGAGGCGCGGGCCCGGGCGGCGAGCGATGGGCGGGCGACGATCCATGCCCTGCCCTTGAGTTTTTCAACCGATGAGACGCAGGGCGTGCTCGACCCGCGCGGGCTGTTCTGCGACACGCTCTCAGCCCAGCTGCATGTGGTGGATGCGGGCAACGCGGCGCTGCGCACGCTCTCGGCCTGCCTCTCGCGCTGCGAGCTGGATATCGCGACGCTGGTGTCGGCGCCGATGGCGGCGGGGCTTGCCTCGCTGGTGGGCGATGAGCGCGAGCTGGGCGCGACGGTGATCGACATGGGCGGGGGCACCACCTCGCTCGCCGTGTTCTCCGAGGGGCATGTGGTGCACACGGCGCAGATTCCGCTGGGGGGCATCCATGTCACCAATGACATCGCGCGGGGATTTTCCACGTCAGTTGCGCACGCGGAGCGGTTAAAGGCGCTGTACGGCAACTGCCAGGGCAGCCCCGATGACGAGCGCGAGCTGCTGCCGGTGCCGCAGGTGGGCGAGGATGAGCACCAGATCGCGAAAATGCCGCGCTCCATGCTGATCAGCGTGATCCGACCGCGAATCGAGGAGATTTTCGAGCTGGTGAAGGACCGGCTGGAAACCGCGGGGCTGGGCAGCGCCGGCGGCACGCGCGTGGTGCTTACCGGCGGCGCCTCGCAACTGGGCGGCGTGCGTGAGCTGAGCACGCAGATTTTGGAGCGCAACGTGCGGCTGGGGCGGCCTGGCGCGATGATCGGGCTGCCCGACTCGGCGAGCGCGCCTAACTTCGCGTCATTGGTGGGGCTGCTGGCCTTTGCCGCGGGTGAAGGCCAGACCATGCAGGATATCAATTTTGAAAGCGAGCGCGTGGGCGGATGGTTCCGCGGCCTTGTGGATTTTTTAAAAAATCGTGTTTGACATGAAAACGAAGTGTTCTTTACCGATACTGCCTTGAGGAGATAACCGATGACCCTGAACCTGACGATCCAGAAGACGTCGACCACAGATTTCACGCCGCGGATTACCGTCTTTGGCGTCGGCGGCGGCGGATGTAATGCTGTCAACAACATGATCTCGCTGCAGCTGCCGGGTGTGGATTTCGTCGTGGCGAACACGGACGCGCAGCAGTTGCAGCGCTCGCTCGCGGAGAAGCGCATTCAGCTTGGCCCGCATCTCACCCAGGGCAATGGCGCTGGCGGGCGGCCGGAAGTGGGCAAGGCATCGGCCGATGAGGCGGCGGACGAGCTGGCGCGGCATCTGGAAGACACGCACATGGTCTTCATCACCGCGGGCATGGGCGGTGGAACCGGCACGGGGGCCGCGCCGGTGATCGCGCGGATGGCGCGCGAGCGTAACATTCTGACCGTCGGCGTTGTCACCAAGCCGTTCGCCTTCGAGGGCAAGAAGCGCATGCGCGCGGCCGAGGAGGGCATCGCCGAGCTGCAGGCCTATGTCGATACGCTGATCGTGATTCCCAACCAGAATCTCTTCAAGGTCGCCAATGAACGGACCGGTTGGAAAGAGGCTTTCGAGATGGCCGACAACGTCCTCTATATGGGCGTGCGCGGCGTGACCGACCTGATGGTGCTGCCGGGCATCGTGAACCTGGACTATGCCGATATCCGCTCGGTGATGTCAGTCATGGGCAAGGCGATGATGGGCACCGGCGAGGCCGAGGGCGAGGACCGCGCGATTCGCGCCGCCGAGGCCGCCATCAGCAATCCGCTGCTGGAAGACACCAACATGCGCGGCGCGCATGGGCTGCTCATCAACATCACCGGCGGCTCCGACGTGACGCTCTTCGAGGTTGACCAGGCGGCGCACCGCATTGGCGAGGAAGTGGACAAGGATGCGAACATCATGTTCGGCATGTCGCTCGATGAGAGCATGGCCGGGCGGATCCGGGTCTCCGTGGTGGCGACCGGGATTGACAGCGCGCCGCAGCAGATGCCCAAGCTGCAGGTGGTGAATGGCGGCGCCGAGCCGGTGGCGTTTCCCGCCCAGGCGGTGAGCCAGGCCGCCGCGCCGCAGCACATTGCCGCCGCCGCCGCGCCGCAGATGCCGATGATGAACATGCCGCAGGGGGCGCCGGCTTCGCGCCCGGGCGGCTATGTGCCCGAACCTCCGAGCGCGCC
Source organism: Pseudomonadota bacterium (assembly GCA_021808985.1). Taxonomy (GTDB): domain Bacteria; phylum Pseudomonadota; class Alphaproteobacteria; order Acetobacterales; family Acetobacteraceae; genus Acidocella. The sequence continues at coordinate 17,629 of JAKBAQ010000014.1, read as the reverse complement.
GCTGGTCTCCAAGGCCTATGCCAGCAGCGAGCTGGAGCTGGGTGAGCCGGCCATGCAGGCGCCCGCCCGCCCCGCGCCGGTGATGCGCCCGCCCGCGATGCCCGAGACCCCGCGCCAGGCCGAGCCGCCGCGCGGCACCAGCATCTTCAAGACCGTCTTTGGGTTTGGCGGCTCCAAGGCCGCCGCCCCCGCGCAGCCGCACCGCCAGGAGCCGGCGGTGCACACCGAGGCGCCGCGCGCCGCGGTGCGCCAGGCGCAGATCGATGAGATCGGCCTGGAAATTCCGGCTTTCCTGCGCCGCAACACCTGATCAGCCAGCGGCCTGAGCACGCCGCCGCGAAGCACCGGACAGATGTCTGTCCGGTGCTTTTTTGTTTGTAAATTCAAAGGGTTCTGGCGACATAATTGGAAATAATGATTGACTGGCGGCGGCGCGGCGCGGCGGGTAGATAGTAAGCTGTTGTTAACGATGGGTCCAAAAATGTCGTCTTTGCGTGACAGATGCAGCCTTACCGGTACGGAACGCGCCCTGGCTCCCCGCCAGACGCTGAGGGCGGCGATTTCGTGCATCGGCCAAGGGCTGCACAGCGGCGCGGATGTGACCATGCGGCTGGTGCCGGCGGCGGCGGGGAGCGGGATCGTGTTCCACCGCACGGATTTGGATGTGCGCATTCCCGCGCGGTTTGACCATGTGAGCGACACGCGCCTGTGCACGGTGGTGAGCGTGGGCGATGCGCGGGTGGGGACCATCGAGCATTTGATGGCGGCGCTGGCGGCGAGCGGGGTGGATGATCTGGTGGTTGAGGTGGACGCCGCGGAGCTGCCGATTTTTGACGGTTCGGCCGCGCCGTTTCTGTTCCTCATCGAGAGCGCCGGAGTGGTGGCGCATGACGGGCTGCGCGACAGCCTGGAAATTTTGCGCCCCGTGCGGGTGGAGCAGGATGGCGCCTTCGCCGAGCTGCGCCCGCATGCCCATGGCGGCACGGGGTTTGAGCTTTCGCTGGCGATCGAGTTCGCCGCCCGGGCGATCGGCGCGCAGGCCTACAGCTTTACGCTGAGCGCGGAGCATTTCGCCGCCGAGATCGCCCCGGCGCGCACCTTCGCGCAGGCGGCGGAGATCGAGATGCTGCGCAAGGTTGGGCTGGCGCGCGGCGGCAGCCTGGAAAACGCCATCGTGGTTGATGGCGCGAATATTCTGAACCCGGAAGGGTTGCGCTTCGCCGATGAGTTCGTGCGGCATAAGCTGCTCGATGTGGTGGGCGACCTGGCCCTGGCTGGCGCGCCGGTTTGCGGGCGCTTCGTGGGCAGCCGCACGGGGCATGCGCTGAACAACCAGCTGCTGCGCGCGGTGTTCGCCGACCCGGCGAATTACCGGCTGACGCGCGGGCCGGCGGCCGAGGTGTTGCAGCTCTCAGCCGCCTGAGGCCGCCCCCAGGCAAGACCGCGCGAGGTGGTTGACCGGCCCATGCCCGGCGCCCAGGCCGGGCGCGGTGGCGATGGCCTGTTGCAGATAATCGCGCGCCCGGCGGACGGCGGCGGGGAGGTCCATGCCCTGCGCCAGCCCGGTGGCGATGCCGGAGGCCAGCGTGCAGCCGGTGCCGTGGGTGTGCCGGGTGTGCAGGCGGGGCAGGGAGATGGTCTCCACCGCGTCCGGGGTGATGAGATAGTCGTTCAGCATGTCATCGCTGGAATGGCCGCCTTTGATGAGGGCGGCCTTGGCGCCCATCGCCAGCAGCGCGCGCCCGGCGGCGATTTGCTGCGCCGGTGTCTCCACTGGCAGGCCGGTGAGTTTGGCGGCCTCGGGCAGGTTGGGGGTGATGAGCGTTGCGCGCGGCAGCAGTTGTTCGCGCAGGGCGGCGATGGCGGCATCAGGCAGCAGCACGGCGCCGGAGGTGGCGACCATCACCGGGTCCAGCACCAGGGGCAGGCTGGCGGGCAGGCAGGCGGCGACGGCGCGGATGATCGCCTCATTGGTGAGCATGCCGAGCTTGATGGCGTCGGCGCCGATATCGCTCAGCACGGTCTGGATGCTCAGGGCCACGAACTCGGCCGGCAGCGGGTGCACGCCGGCCACGCCCAGGGTGTTCTGCGCGGTGAGCGCGGTGATGCTGGTGCAGGCGTAGCCGCCCAGCGCGGTGATGGTTTTGATATCCGCCTCGATGCCGGCGCCGCCGCCGGAATCAGAGCCGGCTATGGTGAGGACGCGAAACATTCAGACCGTGGCCAGGGCGATGGTGTCGCATAATTCGCCGACGATGGCGTGGATGAGCGCGTTGTCCTCGCCCTCGGCCATCACGCGGATCAGCGGTTCGGTGCCCGAGGGGCGGATGAGCACGCGCCCGGTGTTGCCGAGCCGCTCGCCCGCCTGGGCGATGGCGGTTTGGATATGCGCCAGGCGCAGCGGCGAGGCGCCGGAGAAGCGCACATTACGCAAAAGCTGCGGCAGGGGGGTGAACACCCGGCAGGCGGCTGAGGCGGGTTTGCCGGAGCGCACCAGCACGGCCAGCACCTGGAGGGCGGCGATGAGCCCGTCGCCTGTGGTCGCGAAATCAGAGAGGATGACATGGCCGGATTGTTCGCCGCCGAGGTTGATGCCGCGCTCGCGCATGGTCTCGGCGACGTAGCGGTCTCCCACCTTGGTGCGGTGCAGGGTGAGCCCTTGTGCGCCGAGGAAGCGCTCCAGCCCGAGATTGGACATGACGGTGGCGACGATGCCGCCGCCGGTGAGGCGCCCGCTCTCGTGCATGTCCCGCGCGATGAGGCCGAGGATCTGGTCGCCATCGATGATCTCGCCGTGTTCGTCGGCCAGGATCACGCGGTCGGCGTCGCCATCGAGCGCGATGCCGATGTCGGCGCCATGCTCCAGCACCGCGGCGCAGAGATGCTGGGGCACGGTGGAGCCGGCCTCGCGGTTGATGTTGAAGCCGTCCGGCTCGACGCCGATGGAAATGACGGTGGCGCCCAGCTCCCACAGCGCGGCGGGGGCGACCTTGTAGGCCGCGCCGTGCGCGCAATCGAGCACGATGCGCAGGCCATCGAGGCGCAGGCCGCGTTCCAGCGAGCTTTTCGCGGCCTCGATGTAGCGCCCGGCGGCGTCCACCAGGCGTGAGGCGCGGCCCAGTTTGTCAGAGGTGGCGAGGCGGGCGGAGAGATCGGTCTCCATCAGCGCCTCGATCTCCATCTCGGTTTCATCCGAGAGCTTGGCGCCATCCGGGCCGAAGAGCTTGATGCCGTTATCCTCATAAGGGTTGTGCGAGGCGGAGATGACGACGCCGAGATCCAGCCGCAGGGAGCGGGTGAGCATGGCGATGGCGGGGGTGGGCAGGGGGCCTGCGAGGGTGACGTTCATGCCCGCGCTGATGAACCCGGCGGTGAGGGCGGGCTCCAGCATGTAGCCGGAGAGCCGTGTGTCCTTGCCGATGATGACACGGTGGCGGTGGTTGCCGCGCGTGAACAGCAGCCCGGCGGCCTGGCCGAGTTTGAGGGCCATTTCGGCGGTCATGGGGGCGGTGTTCGCGGTGCCGCGAATGCCGTCCGTGCCGAAGAGGCGGCGTTTAGAAACTTGGTTCATTCTCACTCACGGTCAGGTTTTGCCAGATGCGCAGGGCCTGCGCCGTCTCCGGCACGTCATGCACCCGCAATATATGCGCCCCTTGGGCCACGGCATAAAGCCCGGCGGCGATGGACCCTGGCCCGCGTTTGGCCGGGTTGGGCTCGCCGCCGAATTCGCCGATGAATTTTTTGCGCGACAGGCCGATGAGCAGCGGGTGGCCAAGGGCGGCGAAGCGCGCGGTGGCGCGCAGCAGGGTGAGGTTCTGCGCGCCGAGTTTGGCGAAGCCGAGGCCGGGGTCGAGCGCGATGGCCTCTGGCGCGATTCCGGCGGCCAGCGCGGCGTCGCGCAGCTGGGTCAGCTCGGCCAGCACCTCGCTCGCCACATCGTCGTAGCGGGCCTGCTCGTTCATGGTGGCGGGGGTGCCGCGTGCGTGCATGATGATCACGGGGCAGCCGCGTTTGGCCGCCAGGGCGGGGGCGGCGGGGTCATGCGTGAGGCCGGAGACATCGTTGAGGATGCGCGCCCCGGCGTCGAGTGCCGCTTCCATGGTGGCGGCGTTGCGGGTGTCCACCGAGATGACCGCGCCTTGGGCGGCGAGCGCGCTGATGGCGGGGAGGATGCGGTCAATCTCCTGCGCGGCGGAGACCGGCGCGGCGCCGGGGCGGGTGCTTTCGCCGCCGATGTCGATGATATCCGCCCCGGCTTCGAGCATGGCGACGCCTGCGGCGATGGCGGTCTTGGCCGTGGCGTGCAGGCCGCCATCGGAGAAGGAATCGGGCGTGAGGTTGAGGATGCCCATCACGAGCGGGCGATTCAGCCGGAAGCCGGCCCAGGCGAGGGGGGGTGTGCGGTTCATGCGGGCTGGTTATCATAGGCTGATGCGGTGGCCAAAACATGCTATCGCGGCGGCGGCAGAGGAGGTGCGGGCAATGGCGGCGAGACTTTATCTGGGAACAAGGCGTTATTCGTCATGGTCGCTGCGCGGCTGGCTCATGGTCCGGCTGGCGGGAATCGAGGCCGAGGAGGTTGTGATCCCGCTTGCCGGCGGCAACACCCCGGCGGTGAAGGCGGCATCGCCCAGCGGCATGGTGCCGTATCTGGAGCATGAGGGCGCGCGGGTGTGGGAGAGCCTCGCCATCGCGGAATATTGCGCCGAGATCAGCCCGGCGCTGTGGCCGGCGGAGCGCATCGCGCGCGCGCATGCCAGGGCCATCGCGGCGGAGATGCATGCCGGCTTCCGCGCGCTGCGGCTGGCGATGCCGATGAATCTGGGCCGCAGCTATCCCGGCCTCGGGCAGAATCCGGAGAGCCTCGCCGATATCGCGCGGGTGGATGCGCTATGGGCGCAGACGCGCGCGGCTTATGGGGCGTCCGGCCCGTATCTGTTCGGCGCCGTCTTCAACGCCGCCGATGCGATGTTCGCGCCCGTGGCCGCGCGCTTGCTCATATACCAGCCGCCGCTCAGCGCCGCCGCCGCCGCCTATTGCGCCGCCGTGCGCGCGCACCCGCTGGTTGCCCAATGGTATGACGAGGCGGCGCGTGAGCCCGCCGCCTGGCGGATCGACAAATTTGAAAACCTCGCATGAAGGCGCCTGAAACAATGAAGACTTCGCTGAAATCCGCCCTGCTGGCGGCGCTTATTTTCGCCACCCCGGCGGCCGCCCTGGCGGGCAAGGACACGCTGAGCGCCCATCATGGCGAGGTTTGGCGGATCAAGAAAATCGGCGCGCCGACTCAAGGGTTCATACAAATCCGCAACACCGCGGCCAGCGGCGATGTGCTTATCGGGTGGGACTGCCCGATCGCCGACACCACGACGCTGGTGGACGCCAAGGGCAAGGCGCTGCAAAGCCTGGCCATTCCGGCTGGGCAGCGTGTCACCCTGGCGGCGGATGGGCCGCATCTGATTCTGCAAGGCACGCATTTTCCCATCGCCATGGGCAGCGTGGTGCCGTGCTCGCTCACCTTTGAGCAGGCGGGGGAGCTTGCGGTGTATCTCAACAGCATTCCCGCGCCACGGGGCGGCTGAGCCGCCCCGCTCGCTGGCTGCGTTGCGGATGAGCCGCCCGGCGCGGCGGCGGCGTTCTTGTAAGCGCGCGGGATATGCAGGTAATCTGCGCGCATGTGCCGCCGTTGCGCGCGGCGCCGTGGTGGTGGGGGGATGATGGCGGATTCCGGCGATCCGGCGGCGGCGCGGGAGACGGCGAGCCTGGAGGCGGGCGCCGCCGTGGCGTTCGATGAGGAGACCTATCTCCGCCTGAACCCCGATGTGCGCCTGGCGGTGGCCAGCGGCGGCTTTCGCTCCGGGCGCGAGCATTATGAGCGTTATGGGCGCGCCGAGGGCAGGCCCTTCATGATGCCGCAAGGGGTGGCGCGCGGGCGCGTTATCCTCACCGCCAAGCCAGAGACCCGCCGCGAGCAGGCCAAGCCCCCGGCGGCGGCGGTTGACGCGGTCAAGCTCTCGCATGCCGGCGCGCTTCTGGTCACCGGCTGGGTGAACGATTATGCCGACCCGCTGGAGAGCCTGGATCTGTATTTCTCCACCTGGTCGGTCTCGCTGGATGGGCGAGACCTGGCCCGCCAGCGCCGCCCCGACACCGAGGACGCGCTGGCCAGCGCCGTGCGCCACCCTTACGGGTTCATCGGCTTTCTGTTCGCCGCGCGGCGGCTGCAGGGCAGCGTGTGCAGCGTGGTGGCGCGGCTGAAATCGGGCGCGGAGATCAGCCTCATGGTCACGGTCGAGACGATCGAGGACCATGACATGCGCAAGGTGGCGCTGAGCGCGCTGGCGCAGGCGAAATATTTCGGCAACCCGTATTTCGAGGCCGTGGCCGCCATTGACGCCGCGATCGGCGAGCAGATGGCCGACTTCAACAAAATGCTCAACCGCCGCGCGGCGAACGCGCCATATGTGGAATGTTTCGGCTCCGGCGGCGGGGCGTATCGCGGCTCCATCATCGTGTGCCTCTATGGCAGGGCGGAATACATGTTCCTGCAGCAGGCCATGTTCTCGAAACTGCCGGGCATCCGCGATTATGAGTTCATCTACGTGGTCAACAGCCCGTGGATCGCCGAGCAGGTGCTGCAGGAGGCCCGGCGCTGCGCGCTGATCTACGGGCTGGACATGAGCGTGCTGATCCTCAACGGCAATGCCGGGCTCAGCGCGGCCAACAACGCGGCGGCGCAACATGCGGGCTCCGACCGGCTGCTGTTCATGAACCCCGATGTTCTGCCGCGCGGGGATGACTGGGCGCTGCGCCATACCAGCCTGGTGGAGGCGCTGGCGCCCGAGCGCAGCGCGCTGTTCGGCGCGCCGCTATATCATGATAACGGCGCGCTGATGCATGCGGGCATGTATTTTAAGGAGGATACGCTGCCCGGCTTCTCCGGCCGCCGCAGGGTCGAGACCAGCCTTCTGCGCGTGGCGCATTACGGCAATGGCGCGCCGCCGGGCAGCGCTTATCGCGGCTCCCGGGCGGTTCCCGCTGTCAGCGGCGCCTTCATGTCGCTGGAGCGGGCGTGGTTCGAGCAGCTCGGCGGCTTCACCCAGGATTATGTGTTCAGCCATTACGAGGATGCGGATCTGTGCCTGAAAAGCATCGAGGCCGGGCGCCTGCCCTGGCTGCATGATGCCGGGCTCTGGCACATGGAGGGCATGGGCGCGCTGCGCCGGCCGCAGCATGAGGGGGGGATGGTGATCAACCGCTGGCTGTTCACCCGCAACTGGCGTGAGATGGCGCAAAACGGCCTGCTGGGCGAGGCGCCCGCATATCCTGGCCTGGGCGGGGAGGATGCGCCATGAAGGTGCTGCTGATCTGCATGTATCATCCCGAGCTGGTGCGCGGCGGCAGCCAGCAGGTGGCGTATGAGCTGTTCAAGGGCCTGCGCGCGGTGGCGGATGTGGAGCCGGTGCTGCTGGCCGCGGTGGACCCGGCGATGCCCGCCGTGGGCAAGAGCGGCGCGCGGATTACTGGGTTTGACGGCAGGGCGGATGAGTATCTCTTCCTCAGCCGGGACTATGACCATGACTGGCAGAAAAGCGGCAGCGCGCCGCTGGCCGAGGCTTTCGCGGCGTTCCTGCGCCAGCTCAGGCCCGATATCGTGCATTTCCACCATTTCATGACCCTGGGGATCGATTTCATCACCCTCACCCGCCAGGTGCTGCCGCGGGCGCGGATCGTCTTCACCGCGCATGAGTTCCTCACCATCTGCGCCGCCGACGGCCAGATGCGCCGGCTCACCGATCAATCTCCCTGCACCCGCGCCTCCGCCGTGCGCTGCCACCAGTGCCTGCCCGCGCATCCGCCGGCGCATTATTTCATGCGCGAAATGTGGATGAAGCGGCATTTGGAGGCGGTGGACGTGTTTACCACCCCCAGCCGTTTCATGATCGATTTTTTCACCGATTGGGGCCTGCCGCGTGAAAAATTCGCGCATGTGAGCAACGGGCTGGCGCTCTCCCCGGCGCGAATGCCCGCTTCGCCGCGCGCGCGGCGCAACCGCTTCGGCTTCTTCGGCCAGCTGGTCGACACCAAGGGCGTGCAGCTGATCCTGGAGGCGGTCTCGCTGCTGCGGGCCGAGGGGTTTGAGGATTTCATCGTCGAGATAAACGGCGACAATCTGCATTTCGCCACCCCCTCCTGCCGCGCCGGGATCGAGGCGTTCCTCGCCGGGGAGGCGGCGCGCCCGCTGGCGGCGCGCAACGTGGTTTATAACGGTGCGTACCACCCCGAGCAGCTGGCGGCGCGCATGGCGCGGGTTGACTGGTGCCTGGCGCCCTCGCTCTGGTGGGAGGCGTTCTGCCTGGTCATTTCCGAGGCATGGACATTCGGCCGCCCGGTTATCGCCTCCAACATCGGCGCTCCGGCCGAGCGCGTCAGCGATGGCGTGGACGGCCTGCTGTTCGCGCTTGGCGATGCGCGTGCCCTGGCTGAAACCATGCGCCGCGCCGCCACCGAGGAGGGGCTGTGGGAGCGGCTGGCCGCCGGCATTTCAGCACCGCCGACGGCGGCGGCGATGACGGCGGGGTTCCTCGCGCTGTATCGCGGCGCCGGCGCTTAGGGATTGTTTTGAATCAAAAACATTGAGAATAATTTTCAAAAGTTTTTTGGGGTCTGGCCCTTTTTTGCAAAAAAGGGCCAGGATCTTGGGGCGCTTTTTATAAAAAGCGCCCCAAACCCCGCAAAAATTTTTAATAATATCAATTTTTTATAAGATAAAACGTGTAAAACACACGCTTGGCGCCGGGCAGGCGGGTGAGCTAGCTGGCGCTCTGGCGCGAGCGGCGCAGCAGCAGCAGGCCGAGCGCGGCGGAGGCGGCGAACATGGCGCCGCCCAGCAGCAGCATGTGTGCATGGCTCGGCGCGCTGCCCTGGCCGAACACGGCGAAGACCAGGGTTTGCGGAATGAAGCCGAGCGCGGAGCCGGCGAGGAAGGGCAGGGCGGGGATGGAGGAGAGCCCCGCCGCCAGGTTGAGCAGGATGTTGCTGCCCACCGGCATAAGCCGCAGGGTGAGGGTGGCGATGAAGGGCTGGGCGGAGAGGGTGGAGTCAATCCTGGTCAGCGCCTTGCCGAAATAGCGGTGGATGAAATTCTGCCCGATGGCGCGCGCCCAGATGAAATCAAGGCTGCAGGCGAGCACCTGCGCGACCAGGGCGATGGCGGTGCCATACCACGGGCCGAAGGCGTAGCCCGCGACGAAGGCGGGCACCTGGCGCGGCAGGCCGATGGCGATGAGGAAGGTGGCGGCGAGCAGGAACATGGCCGGCCCCTGCACCCCGCCGCGCGCCACCAGATGCACCAGCTCCACCTGCGCCGAGGCAGCCCCCAGCAGCGGCAGCGCGGCGGCGACAGCGATCATCCCGCCGGCCATCAGGGCGGGCTTGATGGCGCGGGTGGCGGCGATGGCGGTGGGGCTGCGGGGCATGCGCTCGCTCATGGTGTTGGATCAATATGTGGCACTTTCCAGCGGCGTTGCAACCAGGCGACGCCGAAGAGGTCCACGATGCCGACCTTCAGCCGGTCCCACGTGCCGTAGTGCGAGGCGCCGTGCGTGCGCTGATGGTGGCGCACCGGCACGGAGACGACATGCCCCCCCGCGCGGATGAACAGCGCCGGCAGGAAGCGGTGGATATGGTCGAAATGCGGCAGCTCCAGAAACGCGGCGCGGCGGAAGAGCTTCAGCCCGCAGCCGGTGTCGGGCGTGCCGTCGCGCAGCAGGCGGCCGCGCACGGCGTTGGCGATGCGCGAGCCCCAGCGCTTGGCCTCGGAATCCTTGCGGCTGACGCGGTGGCCCGCGATGAGCACAGGTCGCGGGCCTTGCGCCTCGGCGGTGAGGGCGGCGTCCAGCATGGCGGGGATGTCAGCCGGGTCGTTCTGGCCATCGCCGTCCAGCGTGGCGATGAATATGCCGCGCGCGCTCTTCACCCCGGTGATGACGGCGGCGCTCTGCCCGCAGCTGCTGCGGTGGCGCACGCGCACCAGGGTGGGCAGGCTGGCGGCGGTTTCAGCCAGAATCTTCGGGCTGGCGTCGGTGCTGCCATCGTCGACATAGACGATCTCATGCTCGATGCCGCGCAGCGCGGCGCTGATGGCGCTGATCAGCGGGGCGATGTTCGCCGCCTCGTTATGCACGGGAACCACCACCGAGAGCAGCGGGGTGCCGGGCGCGATGTCAGGAAGGGTGAGGAATTTTGGTTCGATGTTCATGGGGGTCATTCAGCCGTGGCATTAAGGCGTATCTGTGGCTCAATTTCGTCGGCAAGCAGGTCGCGGCCGCCAAAACCGCCTGGTTTCAGTAAAAAATAATATTTTCCGCCGGCGAGCCAGCGCAGCCCCGCCGTGGCCGCGCCGGCCTCGAGGTGGCGCACCTCCAGGCGGTCGAGAATCGCGCTTGCCGTGTCGTTGCCGGTGATCACGAAGCGGCGCACCCCGGCATCGGCGAGCCCGGCGGCGATATCGGCGAGAATCGCCGCCGCCGGGGCGCCGGGGCGCAGGCTGCCCGGCGCGGCGGAGCTGGCGATGATGACCGCCCGCCCGCCCTGCGCGCGCGCCCAGGCCAGGGCGTGCGCCACCGGGTCGGGGGTGGTGAGGTCCAGCTGCAGAAACGGCCGCGCGTGCCGGGCGGTGCCGAGCTGGAAGAGCGTCTGCCGGTCCAGCGCGCCGGAGAGAATCGCAAGCGGGCCGCGCGGCGGCTCGGACTCGGGCGCCGGCGCGCCGGGCCAGGCGGGGCAAAGCCAGGCGGGGCCGCCGCTTAGCGCCTGCGGCGCCACGGCCTCGGCGATGGCGGCGCATTGGTGCATATCCACCGCGTCCAGCAGCGCCAGCGCCACGCCTTGCTCCTTGCACGCGGCCAGCTTGCGGCGGATTGCCCCGGCTCCCGCCGCCACGGTTTCATGCGGCACCACCGCCACCCGGCCGCAGAGCGCGGCGCGCAGCGCGTGATGCAGATTCACCACCAGCCGCCCATCCTGAAACAAATGCCCCTGATACACGCCGCGCCCGCGCGCCGGGGCGGCGAAGCTCGCCGCCATGAAGCCGGTGCCGGACTGCTCGATCAGACAATCCAGCACCGGGGCCAGGGCGTCTATATCCGGCGGCGCCTCCTGGTTGCCGAAGCTGAAAAACCGGCGCCCCGGGCCCAGGCGCGGGCCGGCCAGAAGCTCCGGCGCGTCCAGCCTCAGCCCGGCGGGCGCTACAATCGCGCCCCGCGCGCCGCCGCCGCGCGCCAGCTGGGCGCCAGCGCCCTGGGCATAGGCCAGAATCGCGGCGTCTTGCAGGGTCCAGGCCAGGGCGGAGATGGTCAGCTGCGGCATATTGTCATGATTTTTTCATCAGCATGGGCTGATAAATGGCACGGCGCGGGTCTGGCTGCCAGACTCGGCCGCCGAAAAAACATGCATGGCGGCAATCCGCCTAACTTATAATTTAGCGCCGGATTCAGGCATAAGAGGTTGTTTTAACAGTCTCTGCAAAAACATTAAGGATAATTGTCAAAAGTTTTTTGGGGTCTGGCCCTTTTTTACAAAAAAGGGCCAGAATCTTGGGGTGCTTTTTATAAAAAGCACCCCAAACCCCGCAAAAATTTTTATTAATTTCAAATTGTTATAAGAGAAAACGTTTAAAACAGGCATCTGAGATGCGATCGCGCGGCGATTCCACCTCATGTCATCCGGCTCTGATGCTTTTGTGACCTTGGCTAGGCCAGGGGGCATCGCTATAAGCCCGCTCAATCACGGGGGCCAGTCGCGGCTTGCCTGAATTGAATTGAAGGATACGGACGGCATGCTCATTTCGTTGCCACCGGACTACCGGCCATCGGATGCCGAGGAGTTCATGAATCCGATGCAGGCCGAATATTTCCGCCAGAAGCTGCTGCGCTGGCGGGCGGATCTCGTGAAGGAAGCCAACGGCACGCTCGCCTCGCTGGGCGAGGGCGGCATTCTGGAAGCCGACATCACCGACCGCGCCAGCGTGGAGACCGACCGCGCGCTGGAACTGCGCACCCGCGACCGCGCGCGCAAGCTGATCGGCAAGATCGACCAGGCGCTGCAGCGCGTCGAGAACGGCACCTATGGCTATTGCGAGGAAACCGGCGAGCCGATCGGCTTGCGCCGGTTGGAGGCCCGGCCGATCGCGACACTCTCCATCGAGGCGCAGGAACGCCACGAGCGCATGGAGCGCGTCCACCGCGACGACTGAGCTTCAGGCCCTCAGCTCGCGTCCCGGGCGATGCGCACGCGCTCGGCGCGGCGGCCGTCCATGGCCAGCACGTCAAACTTCCAGCCGCCGAAGACGAGGGCATCGCCCTTGCGTGGCGGGCGTTGCAGCAGCGCCAGGACAAGGCCGCCCAGCGTGTGATACGTGCCCTCCGCCGGCAGGGCGGGCAGGTGCAGGCGGGCCTTTATCTCATCGACGGGGGTGAGGCCGTCAAACTCGTAGGAGTCGGCCTCCTGGGCGTCGGCGCCTTCCTTGGGGCCGGTGTCGTCGGCGTCGCCGACAATGGCCTCCAGCACGTCGGCCGCGGTCACCATGCCTTCAAAACTGCCATATTCGTCGAGCACGATGGCGATGCCGAGCTGGTCGGATTTCAGCCGTTCCAGTGCCTCCAGGGCCGAGACCGAGTCGGGAATCGCCATGGGCTGGCGCAGGGCGGCGGCCAGGGAGAAATCCTTGCCGTCCAGCACGCGGTCCAGAATGTCCTTGGCCTGGACGATGCCGGCCACATTGTCGATCGCGCTATCGCAGACCACGAAGCGCGAATGCGGGGCGGCGCGCACGGTGGCGATGATGGCGGCGCGTGGGGCCGTGCGGTCAATCCAGGTGATTTCGGTGCGCGGGGTCATGATCGCGCGCACGGGTTTATCAGCCAGGCGCAGCACGCGCTCTATGATGTCGCGCTCCTCGGTCTCCAGCACGCCGGTTTCAGCGCCTTCCACCAGCATGGCCTTCAGCTCTTCCTCGCTCATGGCCCTTCGGTCCTCGCCGGCGGGGCCGAAGGCGCGCAGCACCAGCGTGGAGGCCGCGCCAAGCAGCCAGACGGCCGGCGTCGCCGCGATGCCCAGAAGTGCGAGCGGCCGCGCGATGGCGGCGGCCACCCGCTCAGGATGGCGCAGGGCCAGCTGCTTGGGCACCAGCTCGCCGAACACCAGGGTGAAGAAGGTGATGACCAGCACGCTCAGGGTCAGCGCCAGGGGCCCGGCATAATGCGAGACCATCGGCGCGCGCGCCAGGGCCGGTTGCAGGTAGCTGGCCAGCTGGTCGCCGCCGAACACGCCGATGAGGATGCCGATGAGCGTGATGCCGAATTGCGAGGCGGGCAGGAAGCTCTGCGGATTGTCAGCCAGCAGGCGCGCGCGTGCCGCGCCGCGCAGGCCCTGGCGCTCCATCAGCGTGAGCATGGCGCGCCGGGCGGAGACCAGCGCCAGCTCGCTCAGCGCGAAGGCGCCATTGAGCAGAATGAGGACAACCAGGATCAGCAGTTGCAACGCGAGAGTCATGTCCGCTTTCTACGCGCAATCCGGCGGAAATGCAGCTTGGCAATCTTGCAAAAATTTCATTTCGCCACAATCAGGACACATTCGCGCCCAGACGCCGCCGCTTTGCGTAACCATACATTGCGGCGCGCGAGGCTTGTCTCGCTCAAATCTGGACCCGCACCATGACGTTTCAGTCGCAAATCCGCCGCCAGCAACCCCAAGTTTCCAGCCGCCAGGCCCGCAAGGGCTGGAGCAGCCCCAGCTCCTGGGCCGCTTCCCTTGGCGTTGGCGTGCTCGCTTTTGGCCTGTGGGCCGGGTTCAACCGGCCGGTCACGAATATTCCGCCCTATACCGGCGAAATCGGCGGCCTTGCGTTCTCGCCCTTCCATGCGGGGGAAAACCCGCAAACCAACCAATACCCCACCGCCGCGCAGATCAGGTCTGACCTCGCGCTCGCCGCGGCGCACACCCACGACATCCGCACCTACACGGTGCAGGGCATATTGGGGCAGATCCCGGCGCTGGCCGAGGGCATGCACCTCAACATCACGCTCGGCGCCTGGCTGGACCGTCATCCGGTGGCCAACGCGGCGGAGCTGGCGAAGGTGGTGCAGGTGGCCAACGCCAACCCGGACGTGAAGCAGATCATGGTCGGCAACGAGACCATTTTGCGTGGCGATTTGCCCGTGCCGGAGCTGATGGCCGACATCCAGCTGGTGAAGTCCGAGACCCATGTGCCGGTCTCCACCGCCGAACCCTGGCATGTGTGGCTGAAGCATCCCGAGCTCGCCAACTCGGTTGATTTCATCACCGTGCACCTGCTGCCCTACTGGGAGGGCGTGCCGGAGAGCATCGCCGTGCAGGACGCCATGCACCGCCTGGCCGAGGTGCATGACAAATTCCCCAACAAGCGCATCGTGATCGGCGAGATCGGCTGGCCCTCCGATGGTATCGACATTGGCGCGGCGCGCGCCAGCACGGTGAACCAGGCCCGCTTCATGCGCGACTTCTTCAACCTCGCGGCCAAGGACCATCTCCAGTATTTCGTGATGGAAGCCTTCGACCAGCCCTGGAAGACCAGCTTCGAGGGCCGCGCCGCCGGGTATTGGGGCATGTATACGCTGGGCCGCCAGCCCAAATGGTCGCTCACCGGGCCGGTTGAGAACAACCCGGCCTGGCCCTTCTACGCGCTGGGCGCCGGGCTGCTGAGCTTTGTGCTCACCATGGCGCTGCTCTCCCGCCGGCCGGATATCCGCTTCTCCGGCAAGCTGGTCTTCGCCGCCCTGGTCGAAGGCTTCACCGCCATGCTGGCCCTGCTGTTCATGACCATGAGCGAGACCTATCTCTCGCTCAGCGCCGCCGCCGTGTGGGGCGGGCTGGCCGCCGGCCAGGGGCTGCTGCTCTTCCTGCTCGTGGCTGACAGTTTCGACCTGGTGGAGACCATTTATGGCCGGGTCGCCAAGCGGCATTTCGAGCCCATCCCGGCACCGGCCGGCGCGCGGCTGCCGAAGGTCTCCATCCATCTGCCCATCTGCAACGAGCCGCCGCACATGGTGTGCCAGACGCTCGATGCCCTGGCCGCCCTTGATTATGACCGCTTTGAGGTGCTGGTGGTGGACAACAACACCAAGGACCCGCTGGTGTGGGAGCCGGTGGCCGAGCATTGCGCCCGCCTTGGCCCCAAATTCCGCTTCTTCACGCTGGGCAAGTATAAGGGCTTTAAGGCCGGGGCGCTCAACTTCGCGCTGCGCGAGACCGCGCCGGATGCCGAGGTGATCGGCGTGATCGATAGTGACTACATCGTGGACCCTGACTGGCTGCGCTCCATGGTCCCCGCGTTCGATAATCCGAAGGTCGGCTTCACCCAGTCTCCGCAGGATTACCGCGACAATGACGGCAGCCTGTTCAAGCGGCTGATGTTCTGGGAATATGCCGGCTTCTTCCACGCCGGCATGGTGGCCCGCAATGAGCGTAACGCCATCATCCAGCACGGCACCATGACCCTGGTGCGCAAGGCCGCGCTCATCAACGAGAACGGCTGGGCGGAATGGTGCATCACCGAGGACAGCCAGCTTGGCCTGCGCCTGTTCCGCGCCGGGTATGAGGCGGTGTACTCCAAGAAGAGCTTCGGCAAGGGCGTGATGCCCGATGACTACAACGCCTTCCGCAAGCAGCGCTACCGCTGGGCCTATGGCGCCATGCGCATCGTGCGGGCCAACTGGCGCGCGCTGTTCTCGCCTTTCAACCGCGAGCTGACCCTGGGCCAGCGCTGGCACTTCATCGCCGGCTGGGCGCCCTGGTTCGGCGACGCGCTGGGCCTCGTGTTCCTCGCCATGGGCCTCGCCTGGTCGGCCGGGCTGATCCTCGACCCCGTGCGCTTCGAATTCCCGATCGTGCTCTTCATGCTGCCCTCCATCGGCCTGTTCTTCTTCAAGATCGTGCAGATACTGGCGCTCTACAAAAACCGCGTGCCCTGCGGCTTCGCGGACCGGCTGGGTGCGGCGGTGGCTGGGCTGGCGCTCTCGCACAGCATCGGCAAGGCGGTGTGGAAGGGGCTGTTCTCGAACAGCCTGCCCTTCCTGCGCACGCCGAAGATGAAGAACGCCCCGGCGCTGGTGCAGGGGCTGGTGATGTCCCGCGAGGAGCTGGTGCTGCTCATCCTCACCTGGGGCGCGCTGCTGGGGGTTGGCTTCGGCCACCACTGGGCCACGCCGGAGACCAAGCTGTGGTGCGTGGTGCTGTTCACGCAGTCGCTGCCCTACCTCGCCTCGGTCTCGGTCGCCATTCTGGCCGCCATGCCGGCGCCGGCGCCCAAGCGGGCCGCCGCCCCGGCGAAGCAGGCCGCTCCGGCGCGCATCGGCAACATGCACCCCGCCGCCGGCGACTGAGCATCCTCCCGGCACACGAAAAATCCCCGGCCGCGCCCCGCGCGCCGGGGATTTTCTTTGCCCCCCATAGCCGCCATAGTGATGAAAACCAGAGGGGGAAGCCGCGAGATGTTCAAGGTTGTCATGCTGATCAAGAAGCGGCCGGAGCTCACGCGCGAGGCCTTCATGGATTATTACACCAACCACCATGTCCCCTTCATCCATGAGCTGCTGCCCAAGGGGGCGGCGGTGCACCGGCGCAACTTCGTGCTCGCGCCCAACCCGCCGGGGCCCGATGATTATGATGTGATCTCGGAAGTCTTCTATGAGGACCGCGCCACCGCCGAGGAGGCCATGCGCGCCTTCGCCGACCCCGAGATCCAACGCCTCGCCCAGGAGGATGAGGACAAGTTCATCCTGCGCGGCTCGATCCGGCGCTATGTCGTGGAAGTGCAGGAAACCCGCTACCGCCCGCTGCCGGCCTGAAACCCCGGCGCACCCCAGCCCTGCAAATGATTCCTTGCGTTTTGCGCCGCACCATGCGCATAAGCCCCGCATCAGCCGCGAATGCGCGACCGGATCGCTGATCCGGCCTTGGCGGCTGGTTTGTCTATTGGGGCGGGAACGCCCTTCCCGGGCATTGTTTTACCCGTCCACTCCAAAATCGCGCGTGGAAACCGGACATGATCGCCGCAACCCCCTGGCTGCGGCGCCGGAGACGTATTGTTTTATGACTGAGATGACCTTCGAATCCTTCGGCTTCGCCGCGCCGATTCTGCAAGCCCTGAAGAATAGCGGCTTTCATAAACCCACCCCCATTCAGGCCGGCGCCTTGCCGGCTGGCCTTGCCGGGCGCGACGTGCTGGGCACCGCCCAGACCGGCACCGGCAAAACCGCCGCCTTCGCGCTGCCCATTTTGCAGCAGATGGCCGCCAACCCGCTGCGCCCGCGCCGCTTTGGCGCGCGCGCGCTCATTCTTTCCCCCACGCGCGAGCTGGCGGTGCAGATCGAGCAGGAATTCAAGAAATTCGGCACCGGCCTCGCGCTCAACACCGTGCTGGTGGTTGGCGGCGTGGGCCGCGCCGGGCAGGTTAACCGCATGTCGCGCGGGGCGGATATTGTTGTGGGCACGCCCGGGCGCGTCTGCGACCTGATGAGCACGCGTAACCTCATCATCGAGCAGTGCCAGTTCTTCGTGCTCGACGAGGCTGACCGCATGCTTGATCTTGGCT
>JAKBAQ010000199.1 GCA_021808985.1 Pseudomonadota bacterium | reverse complement strand
AACCAGACCACGCAGTCACCTCAGGGCTATGAGCATAATTACGGCAAGCTGCTCCCCTCCTTCGAGGCGCGCTACAGCATCAACCCGAACCTCTCGGTGTATGGGCAGGCGGCTGAAGGGTTCCTGGCGCCGAACCTGAACACGTTTTATACCAACCAGATCACGCTCAACAGCGTGAAGCCCGAGAACACCATCAACTTCCAGACCGGCTTCGCGTATCAGGGCCAGCATCTGGCGATGGGCGGGGATATCTACCATATCCACTTCGAGAACTACATCAACCACACCGGTTCTGGTAACAACAAGATCTTCTATAACCAGGGCGGCGTGATCTATCGCGGGATCGAGGGTGATACGACCTACAGCTTCGATAACGGCCTCAGCCTGTTCGTGAACGCGGGCTACAACCAGGCGTACAAGACCTCGACCAACCTGGCGATTACGCAGGCGCCGCAATTCACCTCCAACTTTGGCGTGATTTACGACAAGAACGGCATCTATGGCTCGGTGATCGACCAGTGGACCGGCGGTGAGTATAGCGGCACCTATGGCGGGATCGGGGCTTATGCGAACAGCCCGGCGGGCGGCAAGTCTCCTGGCGGGTGGTATGATCCGTACAATGTCGTCAATGTCGCGGCGGGTTATACGTTCAACCATTTGAACCCGAACCTGAGCCAGGTGCGGCTGAAGGTGAATGTGGACAACATCACCAACCAGAAGCAGGCGATCTTCGACAACGGCACCGACGCGGCCGGGCAGATCTGGTACTATGTGCTGGGTGGGACCTCGGCGTTCGTTTCGCTCTCGGTGCCGATCAACTTCTGAGTTTTATGACAGTTCAGAGAAAGTTCTGTTAATTAAGTCAAGGCCCGGCGCATGCCGGGCCTTGATGCGTTAGAAGCCCCGCTGATGAACAATAGATTTGGTACGAATGTCTGAGACGATGAACTCCCCCTGGATGGACCACAACGCGGACAACCGGAGCTTCGCCACCGCCCTGGGCGTGGGGCTGCTGCTGGAGCTGGCCGCGCTGGGCCTGCTGCTGCCGCTGATGGCCCATAAGGACCCGTTGCGGCTGCCTTCGGTGGTGAAGCTCTCCGTGGTGGCGCCGCAGCCGCCCAAGCCCAAACCCGCGCCGCCGCCGCCCGTGCCGGTGCCGCCCAAGCCCGTGCCGCAGCCGTTGCGCAAGCCGCCACCGCCACCGCCGCCGCGCCCGGCGGTGCATCATTTCGTGCAGCATCTGCCCGTGCCCAAGCCGCCGCCGCCGCGCCCGGTGGTGCCGCCGCGCCCCGTGCCGCCGCCGCAGCCGGTGGCGCCGCCGGCGCCGAGCGTGAACGCCGTGGAACGGTTCAGCGCCGCGATAAAGGCCGCGCTGCAGGAGCATGCGGATGAGGTGTATCCGCAGGCGGCGCAGATGGCGCATGAGATGGGCTCGCCGCAGCTCACCTTCACCTATTTGAACGGGCTGGTCTCGAATATCGCGCTGACGCGCTCGAGCGGGTTTCCGCTGCTGGACTCGGCGGCGCTGCGGGATGCGCGGATTGCGCAGTACCCTGCCCCGCCATCCGGCTTTATCGGGCGGACGTATCAGATCACCGTCACGGTGGATTTCGTGATGGCGGCGCCGGTGAGCATGGATGGGGATTAGAGCGGGGGTGACGCGGGACGCGTCATGCTCCCGTGCGGGGGGCGTGGCGGGTTACAGGATGATCGCCATGGTGCCGGGGTTGGAGAGCACCCAGAGGTCCAGGAATATGCGTTTGCGCTGAATTTTCAGCGCGCCGTTCTGCCGCGCCAGGGTGAAGAGGACGTAGCCGGGGAGGATGGCGACGCCTTCGGTATCGCGCCGGGTGCGGGTGACCAGCATGTTGACCTTGCAGGTGATGATGCCGCCCTCGGCCGCGATGTTGCGCAGGTGGGTGTAGAGGTGACGTGTCCGCGAGCGGACGGGGGACTCGGCGTGGGCGGTGGGCTTGCCCATGCGGATGATGCGCTGCTCCAGGCGGAAGCGGTCGTCGCTGAGCAGGTAGAGCGCCTGGTCGTGCGAGAGGCGATCGCCCCTGGGGGTGTCGAGCGGGCCGATTTCGTAGAGGATTTCACCCTCGGCCCAGAGGCCGAGCCATTCGGGCAATTGCCAGTCATCGGCGTAATCGGCCTCCAGATGGAGGAGCTGCTCGATTTCGTGCCTCAGGGATGCTTCGCTCATGGCGTGTCTCGGCCTTTCAGACGGCTCGTTCAGGATGGGGGGCGCGCGGACATCAGTTTATCCCACTGCAGCCAATAGGCGCGCATTTGCATTTCATCGTCGTATATGGCGGTGGCGTTCAGCGGGGTTTCGTGCGGGGTCATGCCCTTGGAGAAATCGTTCCACATGACGTTCGTGGTTTCATAGCCGGTTTGGGCCCATTCCAGCATCGAAACGTCATCGGGCGTCGCGAAGCCGCCCGGCCCGAGGAAGGAGAGAATGTTTTCCATGCGGATGGCGCGCAGCTTGGGGTGTTCGTCGCGGGGGGCGACGGTCCATGCGCGCACGCGCATGCGGTTGTGCGCGAGGGGGATGATGGTGCGGGCGAGGATGGTTTGCTGGTCGTTGATGACGGAGTTGGGGAAGATGACCATGTTGCTGTTCATGTCGCAGACATTGGCGCCAAGCTCGGCGCCCAGGCGGGCGATGACCTCGTTGCGTTTTTCCTCCAGGAGCAGGCGGGCTTCCTCGCCCCAATGGGGCAGCCATTGCGCCACCGGCCGGCCGGAGAGGACCGGAATTTCAAACGCGCCATGGCCGTTGCCAAGGGTCATGACGATGCCGCCCAGTTTGGGGTCCAGGTTCGAGCCCTTGAGAATTTCCTTGACGTAATCAAGGTAGGTGGCGTGCGTCTGCATCAGGTGGTAGCCGTCATAGCTGTTCTCGCAGAGCAGCTTGTAGTTGGCGTTGATGTCATATTCATGCACGCCGGCGATCATCTCAAAGCCGGCGGTGGTTTGCAGGGCCATGCGGTCAAGCCGTGCGCCGGCACCTTGCAGGTAATCATCGAGGGGGATGGCGGCATCGTCAAAATTCACGAAATAGAAGCCGGCGCGCTGGGCGACGTTTTGGACGCGCTGCAGGCGCACCGCGCCCTCGCCGCGGGCCAGATAGGCGGCGGGGTAGCCGGCATCGGCCTTGGTGGAGCCGGTTGAGGCGAGGTAGCCGTCATTTTTGTAGACCCAGCCGTGATAGGGGCAGACGAAGATGTTGGCCTTGCCCTCCTTCTGCTTGCACACGGCGGGGCCGCGATGCATGCAGCTGTTGAAGAAGACGTTCACGTTGCCGGCGCTGTCGCGGTTGAAGATCAATTCACGGTCAATGACGCGGCGGGTGACGAAATCGCCGGGGTTGGCGATCTCGGTTTCGTGGCCGAGGATGATCCATGATTTATAGAGGATTTTTTGCTTTTCCTCGGCGAAGACGGCGGGTGAGGCGTAGGCGTCGCGGTGGACGCGGAAGATGTGGTTTTGCGGGTCGTACTGGAGGAAGCGGGATTGATGGGGGGCGATATTGCTCATGACACCAGCTCTTTCAGATGTGGTTTCACGCGCCGGCCAGGGCCGATTGCGGCTGGGCGCGTGATTTTTGCCAGGCGTTCCATTGGGTTGCGTATTTGTCCATGAATTTGGGGTATTCGCGGTGCAGGCGCTGCGGGCTCAGGCGGCCGGTGCGGGTCATGAAGTCAAACGCCAGGGTGATGGTGTCCATGCTGTCCATCTTCTCGCCGACCTGCTCGTACCATTCGTAGCTTTTTTCCATGGCGTCGACGAGCTTCGCGGTTTCGGGCGCGTGGCGGCGCTGGTATTCGGCCAGGGCTTGGGGCTGGTTCTCAGGCGTGGCGGCCAGGGCGTCAATGAGGGCGATGGCGTCTTCCATGGCGATGCGGGTGCCGGAGCCGATGGAGGGGTGCGGGCTGTGCAGGGCGTCGCCGATGAGGACACGGTGGCCGACCGACCAGTGCTTGCAGCGGATGACGGGGAGGCTGATCCAGTCTGACCGGTTGCTGAGCAGGGGGTGGCCGGACAGCTCGGCGGCGAAGATATCCTGGGAAAAGGCCAGGCGCTGCTCGGCGCTCATGCGGTTGAGGCCGGAGCGGGTCCAGGCGTCGGCGTCGCATTCGGCGACGAAGGTGCTCATGGATGGCGAATGCGGGTAGGCGGCGGCCCAGAAATGGCCGTGCGGCGTGGTCTTGAAGGACAGGATGGGGCTGGGGAAGTGGCGGGTGGTGCCGTACCAGGCCATGCGGTTGGTGAGATACCAGGTGGAGCTGGCGAACTGGCCCTCATAAGCGCGGCGGACCACGGAATTGACGCCGTCGGCCCCGACGATGAGGCTGGCATCCAGCTGGTCGGGGTTTTCGATCCGGTATTCATAATGCACCGGGATGCCGCGCGCCCGGCAAAGCGCCTGCAAGGTGTTGAGGAGCTTGATGCGGGCGATGGCGCCGCCGAAGGCGCCGCCCTCGATGAGGATGGAATCGCCGTTATGGGAGAAGATACGGTCCCGCGTGATGTGGGAGGCGGCCATGATGGCGTCGGCGGTTTCGGCGTCGGCGTCGCGGAAGCGGCCGAGGCCGCCCTCGGCCAGGACGATGCCGAAGCCGAAGGTGGCGGCTTGGGGGTTTTGCTCGAACACCTCGATGGCGGCGCCGGGGAAGCGGCGGCGGGCCAGGAGGGCGAAGAACAGGCCGGAGGGACCGCCGCCGATGACGGCTATTTTTTTCATGTCAGGGTTCGTTCTCTAGGATGATGCTGTCATTTGTGTATTCGACCAGCCGGCCGCGGATGCCGCCGGAGAGGGCGGCGTTCCACAGCGCCACGCGCAGGCCCAGGGCCTTGCGTTGCAGGGCGAGGCGGCTGGCGGCCTGGAGGCGCCAGTAGCCCTGACGCGGAGGGAGGATGGTGACATCGGCCATGTTGCGCGCGGCCTGGACCAGGGGGGTGAATTCGGCGAGGTCTGGCACGAAGATGGTGACGCTCATGACGCGCCGTCCAGCAGGGTTTCCAGGACCGCGCCCTTGGCCTGGTAGATTGACTCCACATGCCGCAATTTGCCCAGGCCCGCGCTGAGGCGGCGCTGCTCCTCGGCGATGGCGGCGCGCATGGTGAGTTCAGCGTCGGCGATGTCCAGCGGGAGGATGGGGCGCACGGGCGTGCCGATTTCTATGA
>JAKBAQ010000198.1 GCA_021808985.1 Pseudomonadota bacterium | reverse complement strand
CATCGCGGCCAAAGCGGCCGGGGTTGAAGGCGGTCACTGAATTATCCAGCCGCGTGCCGATGCAGATCAGCAGGTCGCAATTCTGCACCGCGAAGTTGGCGGCGCGCAGGGCCACGGTGCCGGGCTTACCGAAGCTGAGCGGATGGTCGGCGGGGATGATGTCCGAGGCGTTCCACGAGGTCGCCACCGGCACGTTGAAGGCCTCCGCCAGCTCGCGCATGAGCGTGGCCGCGCCGCCCAGGCGCACGCCATGGCCGATGAAGAAAAGCGGGCGCTCGGCGGCGTTGATCATTTCGATCATCCGCAGCGCGGCCTCATCCAGATCCACCGGCGGGGTGGCTTCAGGCGTGAAGCCGCGCATGGCCGCGGGGTCCACCGGGCCGCCCTGGATGTCGAGCGGCACGTCGATCCATACCGGGCCGGGGCGGGCCGTGCTGGCCAGGTGCACGGCCTTTTCCAGATGGTAGCGCAGGTCGGCGCCGTCCATCACGATGGCGGCATATTTGGTCATGCCCTTCACCATGTCGACGATGTTCACCTCCTGCGGGCCTTTCTGGCGCAGGCCGGAGTCGCCTTTGAGGTCGGCGCGCTTCACCTGGCCGGAGATGATCAGCAGCGGCGAGGAGCCGGTCCAGGCCTCGCCCAGCCCGGTGAGGGCGTTGGTCGCGCCGGGGCCGGAGGTGACGAGGGCCACGCCAAGGCCGTCAACGGCGCGGCCATAAGCCTCCGCCGCCAGGGCGCAGGCTTGCTCATGGTGCATCGCCACCGGCTCCAGGCCGGGTTCCTGGCCCACGGCGTCGACCAGGAACATGTTGCCGCCTCCCGGAACCAGGAACACGGAGCGCACGCCCTGCCGGGCGATGAAGGCAGCGATATAGTCAGCGCCGCGGGGCAAAGCCGGCATGGGAACTCCCTGGGGTTAGAGGATGCTGCGGCCGCCATCGATGACGATGTTTTGGCCGGTCATGTAGCTGGAGGCGGGCGAACACAGGAATTGCACGGCCGCGCGGTATTCATCGCGCCCCGCCATGCGCCCCATGGGGATGAGCGCGCTGAGCCGCTGCACGAACGCCTCCGGCTGGCCATTGTAAACACCGCCCGGCGAAATGGCGTTGACGCGCACGTTATCCGCCGCCCAGTAGCCGGCGAGGTAGCGGGTGAGGCCGAGCAGCGCGGTTTTGATGACTGAATAGGTCACCGGCTTCACGGGCTGGGCGCCGGGCGCCGCATCCGGGCGCTGATACAGGCGCTGGTCCGGGGCGATGACCGAAAGGTCCGAGGCGATGTTGAGGATCACGCCGCCGCCGCGCGCGGCCATGGCCGTGCCGAAGGCCTGCGCGCACAAAAAGGCGCCTGTCAGGCCCACCTCCATCTGGCGGTGCCATTCGGCGAGCGGGAAATTCTCCAGGCGGCTGAGCTCCAGCCCCCCGGTTGCCGTCACTTTCGGGTCGATGGCGGCGTTGTTGATGAGAATATCCACCGGCCCCGCCGCGCGCGCGGCGGCGGCGATGGAGGCCGGGTCGGTCACGTCCATCACCATGGCGCGGAAGCTGCCGCCCGGCGCGGCGGCCAGTTCGGCGCACAGCGCCTGCAGGGGGGCTGCGCCAATATCGGTCAGCACCACGTCCGCCCCCAATTCGCCCAGCGCGGCGGCATGTTCGCGGCCCAGCAGCCCGGCCGCGCCGGTGATCAGCGCCCGCTGGCCGGAAAGGTTGAAACTGGCGAGCCCGGTCATGGTCGTGATCCTCTCAGAAACATCCGCTCTGGCCGCCATCGACCACCAGATTGGCCCCGGTGATGAAACCCGCGTGCGATGACGCCAGGAAAGCCACCGCCTTGGCGATATCCTCAGGCGCGCCAAAACGGCGCTGCGGCACCTTGGCGTCGAGCATCGCCTGCACCGCCTGCGGGTTTTCGGCCAGCTTGCGCGCCCAGGTGCCGCCCGGGAACATGATATTCCCCGGCGACACGGCGTTGATGCGGATGCCCTGCCCGGCGAGCGGCGTGGACAAACCCTTGACCGCCATGAGCAGAGCGGCCTTCGCCGCCGAGTAGGTGACCGGCGCGCCAAGCGCCTCAACGCCGCAGATGGAGGAAATGCAGACGATGCTGGCCGGGGCCGAGCGCGCCAGCAAGGGCGTGGCGGCGGCGATGAGCGTGGTGGCGGTGAACAGGTTGACCCGCAGCACCCGCTGCCATTCGGCGGCTGTCTCCTGCCCCGGCGGCACGGAAGCGCCGGACCCAGCGCAGGTGATGAGGCTGTCCAGCCGTCCCCAAGCCTGGCCGAGATCGGCGATCAGTCCGGCGCAGCTTTCGGCGTCGGCGAGGTCGGTGGTGAATATCCGCACCGCGCCGCCCAGCGCGCGCCGCGCGCTCTCAAGGTCCGCCTGCCCGCGGGCGGCGATCGCCACCTCGCAGCCCGCCTCGGCGAAGAACCGCGCGATGCCAAGGCCGATGCCCCGGCTGCCGCCGCCCACCAGCACCTTCCGCGCGGAGAGATCAAGCTCCACTGCCATCCTCCAACAGGCCGAGGGCCAATGCGGCATAGGTGCGCAGCGCTCCGGCATGGTCGCCATCCTGGGCGCGGGCGGTTTGCAGGATATAGTTGCCCGCATAGCCGGCCTCGCGCAGCAAGGTGAATTGCAGCGGCAGTTGCGCGGCGCCGGTGCCCAGCGGCACGGTGGAGCCGCCCAGCACGCGGTCCTTGATATGAACATTGAGGATGCGCGGGGCCAGCATTGGAATTTCCTCACGCGGGTCCCAGCCCAGGCTGGCGCTGTTGCCCATGTCGTAATTGATGCCGAATTGCGCCGCGGGAAAATCCGCGATGAAGGCCGCCAGCGGCGCCGGGGCAAGGTCGGACTCAAAGCAGACGCGCACGTTCAGCCGCGCCAGGAGCGGCTGCAGCTTCAGCATTTCGCTGCTCAGGGCATCGCGCTCGGCGGTGCTGGCAAGGCTGCCGCCATCCACCAGGGGCACCACGATGATGCCGGCCTCAGCCTTGGCGCAGGCTTCCACCACTTGCCCGAACAGCGCCGCCAGCGCCGCGCGCGCCGCGCCGGTTTGCTTCCAGAACGGCGCGTGCATGCAGAAATCGCCGGTAAGCGAGCGCACCGCGACGCCATGCGCGGCGCAGAGCGCGCGGATGCGCGCCCGGCCCGGTTCCGTCATCAGCGGATTCTCGAGAATGCCCGCCTGATCCATCGTCCATTCCATCAGCGGCAGGCCGATTACCTGCGCCGCCGGAAATTCCTGCGCCCAGTCCCGTTCCGGGAAGGCTTGGATCTTGCCGTCGACCAGCGGCGAGAGCCGCCCCTGCATGAAGCCCAGGCGCGGATGCAGCGGCATCACACCAGCCCTTTGGCGGTCCAGCCGCCATCGACGAACAGGTCCTGGCCGGTGATGTAGGCCGCGGCATCCGAGGCGAGAAACACCGCCGCCCCTATCAGGTCATCCACCTTGCCCCAGCGCCCGAGGCAGGTATGGGCGCGGCGGCGCTCATGCTCGACAGGGTCGGCGAAGCTGCGCGCCGTCATGTCGGTCTCGATATAGCCGGGCGCCAGGGCGTTCACGCGGATTCCGGCCGGACCGTAATCAAGCGCCAGGGATTTGGTGAGCTGCCGCAGCCCGCCCTTGGCCGAGTTGTAGGCCGGGTTGCCGGGCATGCCCAGCACGCTGCCGATGCTGGTGATGTTGATGATGCTGCCCCCCGCCGGCATGAACGGCCGCACCGCGAGGCAGCAGGCGTAGGGAGCGGTCAGGTTGATCCGCAGAGTTTCCTCAAAGGTGGCGAGGGCGCCGTTCCGGCCGGGCAGGGTAATGCCCGCGGCATTGACCAGAATGTCAATCCGCCCGCGCGCGGCGGCGATATTGGCGAATACGGCGTCAATCCCCTCGCTGACATCGGCGCTGAGATAAGTGACATCATGCTGAAACGCCGCGCGCGGCGCCGCCGAGCGGGCAATGCCGGTAACCGCCGCGCCCGCGCCAGCCAGCCCCTCGGCGATGGCGAAGCCGATGCCACGGGAGGCGCCGGTCACCACCGCCGTCTTCCCGGCGAGGGAGAACAGGGAGAGAAGCGCTGTCATAGCGGCGGTCTGTGAAGCGGGCGCGTCATGGCCCGTTGGATTCTAGGCGAGGGGCTGAGGAGTCGCAACCGCCGCGCCGCCTCTGCGTCACCCGCCGCGATCCTGCTTGACTTTGGCGGCCGCCACGCCCTTGAAGTAGCGGCCAGAACCGGCAGGAGCCGCAGGCATGAGCGACACCACTGAAAACTCCGCTTTCCGGCGCGCCGTGTTTTGGGCCGGCACGCTCAACCTCGCTTATTTTGGGGTTGAATGCGCGGTGGCGCTGGCCATCGGCTCGGTCTCGCTCTTCGCTGACAGTATCGACTTCCTGGAGGACGCCTCGGTCAACCTGCTGATCATGCTGGCCATCGGCTGGAGCCTGCGTCAGCGGGCGCGCCTCGGCATGGCCCTCGCGGGCGTCCTGTTCGTGCCCGGCCTCGCCACCATCTGGATGGCGTGGCGGAAATTCCTGCACCCGCTGCCGCCTTCGCCCGCTCTGCTCTCAGCCACGGCGGCCGGGGCTATGCTGGTCAACGCCCTCTGCGCGCTCATGCTGGCGCGCCACCGCGCGCATGGCGGCAGCCTCGCCAAGGCCGCCTATCTCTCGGCGCGTAACGACGTGCTGGCCAACATCGCCATCATCCTCGCCGGCGCGCTCACCGCCTATCTTTGGCGCGCCGCCTGGCCAGACCTGCTGGTCGGCCTTGGCATCGCCAGCATGAACGCCAGCGCGGCCCGCGAGGTATGGGCCACCGCCCGCGAGGAACACGGCGCGGCGGCGTGAGGGCGCGTGAAGTCGCAACCGCCGCGCCGCCTCTGCGCCACCCGTCGCGGAGACATCACATGCTGGCGCGATGCGGGGCGAGTTATCGTCAGCCTGCGCAAACTTATGGGAGTTGAGAGACATCATGAAAACATGGCGAGCGGGCTGAAAGGATGGAGCTTAACGCGGGTGAGACGCCTTGTTGCGATTAACGATGCAAGGTACGCTCCCGCTGCGATTTACGATGACGAGGAAGTACGATTTGGAACGGGGCGGGCGGGTAGGGGCGGCGGAAAAATCCCGCCCAGAGCAAGCGGCATGGGCCCTGGTGTGGTTTATTTGCGGCATAGCCTGGCTGGCTTCGGTGGGGA
>JAKBAQ010000197.1 GCA_021808985.1 Pseudomonadota bacterium | reverse complement strand
GATTGCCCGGGCTGCAGCACGATCACTTTCTGGGTCGCCAGTGTCATCCCGGCGATGCCCAGCACGGTCATGCCGAATCCGATATGCCCGAGCGTTGCCCCCACGGCCGCGCGCGGCAGCGCGGAGAGCCGCGCCAGCGAGCCGCCGAAGGAGACGCGCAGCAGCCTGATCCGCCCGGCGATATCGGTGAGCGCCGCCATGATGATCCAGGTGCCGCCGGCAAGCCCCAGCGCCGCGATGATGTGGCGGTTGGCCGCCATCACCAAAAACACCAGCAGCGCCATGGCCGCCGCCAGCCAGAGCTGCTGCAGCACCGGCAGCAGCGCCGCGCGCTTCCAGGCCATCAGCGGCCCGATGCCCATGGCCAGAATGATCGGCCCGGCCAGGGGCAGCACGGTCTGGTTGAAAAAGGGCGCGCCGATGGAGAGCTGGATGCCGAACAGCAGATCCACGAATGGCGGGTACAATGTTCCGGTGAAGACCACGGCCGTGATGGAGCAGAGGAAGATATTGTTCAGCACCAGCGCGCTCTCACGCGAGAGGGGCGCATAAATCCCCGCCGCGGCCAAAACCGGGGCGCGGATGGCGAACAGCAGCAGCGAGCCGCCGATGGTGATCCCCAGCAGGCCCAGGATGAACAAGCCCTGATCAGGCGCCGCGGCGAATGAATGCACCGAGTTCAGAATTCCCGAACGCACCAGGAAGGTGCCGGAGAGGCTGAGCGAAAACGTGGCGATGGCCAGCAGCACGGTCCAGGCCTTCAGGGCTTCGCGCTTTTCAACCACGATCGCGCAATGCAGCAGGGCTGTGCCGGTGAGCCAGGGCAGCAAAGCGGCGTTTTCCACCGGGTCCCAGAACCAGTATCCGCCCCAGCCCAGCGTGTAGTAGCTCCACCAGCTCCCCAGCGCGATTCCGGCGGTGAGGAAACACCAGGACACCAGCGCCCACGGCCGCACCCAGCGCCCCCAGGCGGCGTCGATCCGCCCCTCGATGAGCGCCGCGATGGCGAAGGCGAAGGCCACCGAGAAGCCGACATAGCCGGTGTACAAAACCGGCGGATGGAAGGCGAGGCCGGGATCTTGCAGAATCGGGTTGACCCCGGCGCCCTGCAGCGGCGGCGGCCAGAGCCGGGTGAAAGGGTCTGACACGGTGAGGGTGAAGAGCAGAAAGCCGCCGGAGACCAGGCCCAGCACGCCCAGCACCCGCGCCCGCAGCGAGGCCGGCAAGCCGTTGCCAAAGGCCGCCACCGTGGCCCCGCAGAGCGAGAGGATGAAGCACCAGAGCAGCATGGAGCCGTCATGGTTGCCCCAGGTGCCGGTGATCCGGTAGAGCAGCGGCACCTGTGATGATGAGAAATTGGCCACGTTCTCCACGGTGAAATCGGAGACCACGCCGGCATAGATCAGCCCGAGGAATGACGCCCCGATGGCCAGGAAGTGGCTCAGCGCCAGCGCGGGTGCCGCGCGCATGGCGCGCGCGTCGCGCAGTCCCGGCGCGAAAATGCCGATCACCCCTTGCGCGAAGGCCAAGGCCACGGCCAGCGCCAACGCAAAATGCCCAAGTTCCGGTATCACGATGCGCTCCCCTTCACCTGCATGGTATTCCACTCGCTCGCGGGCGGCGGCGGGCCGTAGGCCGGGTTCCACTTGCCGGCATTTTTCAGCGATTGTTCAACATCCTTGGGCATGTAGGATGAGCCGTGCTTGGCCAGCACCTCGGAGGCTACGAACTGGCCGCTGGCGTTCATCGCGCCGATGGCCACGATGCCCTGCCCCTCGCGGAACAAATCCGGCAGCAGCCCGCTATAGACCACGGGGATGGATGCCTGCCCATCGGTGAGCCGGAAATTGGTGACCGGCGTGCCAGCATTGACCACCGTTTGCACCGTGCCCACCTGCACGATGCCGCCGAGCCTGAAGCTCATCCCCGGCGCCGGGTGCTTCGCCACCACCTCGCGCGGGGAGAAGAAGAAGGTCAGCGTTGATGAAAACGCGGCCAGGGAGAGCCCCACCGCCGCGCTCAGGCAAAGGCCGATGGCCAGCACCAGATACAGCCGCCGCTTTTTGGCACCGCGCATCAGCGTGTTTCCACGGCCCGCAGGCGCCGCACGGCGCGGCGGTAGCGCGCAAAGGTGAGCCAGCCGATGCCGAGCAGGAACGCCACGGTGATGCCGTAGCTGCCATCAATGAAGACCGCGTATTTCATGATGCGCGCTCCGCCGCCGCCACCAGCAGCGTGCGTGTCCGCCGTTCCATGATCGCGGCGCACATGCGCGCGCATACCAGGGTGAGGAAGCTCAGGTAAAATCCCACGGTCGAGACCAGCAGCGGGTACAGCATGGTGATATAGATGCGCGAACTGCCGGTGAATGAGATGGTGTTGCCCTGATGCAGCGTGTTCCACCACTGCACGGAAAAGACGATGATGGGCAGGTTGATGACCCCCACCAGCGCCAAAATCGCCGCGGCGCGGTGGCCGTGGGCCGGGTTGTCGAACGCCCGGATGAGCGCGATATGGCCCAGATACAGAAAAAAGAGCACGAGCACCGATGTCAGCCGCGCATCCCATACCCAGTAGGCGCCCCACATCGGCTTGCCCCACAGCGCGCCCGAGACCAGGCAGACGAACGTGAACCCAGCCCCCACCGGGCCGATTTCCTCGGCCGCCAGGTCAGCCAGCGGGTGGCGCCAGACGATGGAGAAGAAGGAAACGCCCGCCAGCATCGCATAGCCTGACATGGAGACCCAGGCCGCCGGCACATGCACATACATGATCCGCGAGGCGTCGCCCTGCTGCCAGTCAGCCGGGGCGAAGGCGTAGCCCCATATGATGCCCACCACGGTCACCACGATGGAGATTGCCGCCGCCCAGGGCAGGGCAGGGCGCACAAACCTTAAAAACCGCCCTGGATTGGCGAAGTAATGCAACCAGGCCCCGGTTTTGCTCATACGACCGGTCGCTATCACGTTTTCATTCATGCGCGTCTAATAGGCCAGTGTTGTGAGGATTTGAAGCGCCGGAGAATCCGATTACAGTAATGTCATGACAAACTACTGGCTGGTGAAATCCGAACCTGATGCTTTCTCCTGGAGCCAGCAGGTGCAGAACCGCGTGGAGCCGTGGACCGGCGTGCGCAACCATAGCGCCAAGCTCAACCTGATGGCGATGAAGAAGGGGGATCTGGCCTTTTTCTATCATTCCAATATCGGCAAGGAGATTGTCGGCATTGTTAAGGTTGTGGCCGAAGCCTACCCAGACCCCACGGCCGAGGCTGGCGGCTGGGTCTGTGTTGACATGGAAGCGGTGCGCCCCCTGCCGCGCCCGGTATCCCTTGCAACCATCAAGGCGGACCCCAGGTTCAAGGAACTGGCCCTGGTTCGCCTCTCCCGCCTCTCGGTGGCGCCGGTGAGCGTTGAACACTGGGCGGCATTGTGCGAATTGGGGGGCATTACATGAGTGGAATGGTCATGTCTGAAACCGCGATCCTGGGTGGGGGCTGCTTCTGGTGCATGGAGGCCGCCATTGCGCAACTGGCTGGTGTCAGCGCGGTGCAGTCCGGCTATGCCGGCGGCCAGATTGAGAATTCGACCTACAAGGAGGTTTGCACCGGCGCCACCGGGCATGCCGAGGTCGTGCAGGTGGATTTTGATCCCGCCATTCTCTCCTTTGAGGATCTGCTGCGGGTTTTCTTCACCATGCACGACCCCACGACGCTGAACCGGCAGGGCGCCGATATCGGCACGCAATACCGTTCCGTGATTTTTTACATGGACGCGGCGCAGAAGGACGCGGCCGAGACGATTATCGCCGAATTCGAGGCTGCCGGCACCTGGGGGGCGAAAATCGTCACCGAACTCTCACCCGCGCCGGTTTTCTACCCCGCCGAGCCCGAGCATCGCCAATATTTCGCCCGCAATCCTTATTCAGGCTATTGCAACGCCGTCATCGCCCCGAAAATCGTTAAATTGCGCGAGCGGTTCGCATCCCGGCTGCGCAAGCCCGCTTGAAATCCTCCCGCCTGCACGCGGGATCATCTTCACATTCCGGTTAACAGGCCGGTTCGGCGCTGGATCAGTCCGGCACCGGGGCCGGCACCGGCGCCGGTGCCGCTTTGACCGTGGCGGCCGTGTATGCGGTATCAACGCTGTTGAACGTGCCTGTGACGTTTTGGCCGAGCACGAAGACCGAGGATATGATGACGACGGAGATGAGCGCCGCGATGATCGCATATTCGATCGAGGTTACGCCACGGCGGTCAGCGTAAAATGAAAAATTTTTCATATGAAATTGGTAATGAATAAATTTCCACTTAGCAAATGCTATCCGCACGGCGCATTTTGCATGAGGCTGGAGGTCCGGGCCGGAATCGAACCGGCATACGCGGATTTGCAGTCCGCTACATCACCACTCTGCCACCGGACCTTGGGGCGCGGCGCTGTATATCCCCGGCGCGGCGCTTCCGGTCAAGCCATAAGGCGGCTTATTCGCCGCTGTGGTTGAGTTATCCCCCCCGTGGCCGCTATATAGGCGGCGTAATCAGTTGAGAGAGAAGGTCTGCATGACGGAGCCAGCCACCCAGGATATCGCGAGAAACAAGATGGTGGACGGTCAGGTCAGGCCGAATCAGGTGAGCGACCAGAGGGTGATAGAGGCCATGCGCGGCCTGCCGCGCGAGGCATTCGCCCCGGCTGGGGTGCTGGCCTATGCCGATATGGACATTGATCTGGGCCAGGGGCGCTTCCTGGCCGCGCCGCTGCTCACCGCGCGGCTGGCGCAGCTCGCGCTGGCGAGCCGGCCGGCGGAAGTGCTGGTGGTGGGGGCGGGCAGCGGCTATCTGGCCGCGATTCTGGCCGCCTGCGGCGCGCGGGTTGTCGCGCTCGAGGAAGAGGCGCGGCTGCAAAACGGGGCGCTGGCGCAATATGCGCCGCAGGTCGAATCGGTGCGCGGCCCGCTGGTGGCCGGTTATCCGGCCGGCGGCCCTTATGACGCGATTGTCATCGAGGGCGCGGTTCCCGAAATTCCTGAAAATTTCGCGGCTCAGCTGGCGCCGGGCGGGCGTGTCGTTGCCGTTCTGGCTGAGGGCGATGAGCCGGCGGGGCTTGGCCGGGCGGTCAGCGCCGAGGCGGTGGGCACCGGTTTTGTAACCGTGCGGGCGTTCGACTGCACGGCCCGCCCGCTGCCGGCCTTCCGCCGCGCGCCGGCTTTCAGC